>CAIZMB010000072.1 GCA_903933935.1 uncultured Cytophagaceae bacterium | reverse complement strand
GCAGAAGTTAATTATGCCTTTAATCCTGACTTTTACCCAAATAACAAATTGCCCTTGTATGAAACCCAACTGGTTATGTTGGATATTTTTATGCGTGGGATTTTAACCGAAAAAGGTTTAACACTATATACATCTTATAAAAACAATTTACCATTATGATCCGCCTAAGAAATATTTTTGTCGGCTTTTCTTTTTTACTTTCTTTTGGAAGCTTGGCGCAGTCTTTTAGCTTAAAAGAAGCGATAGACTATGCCATCATTCACCATGTTCAAGTGAAGAATAGCCAAATTGATTTGCAAAATGCAGGAGCTAAAATCAATGAAATTAAAGCAATAGGATTACCCCAGGTTAATGGAGGGTTCCAACTTGTAAATAATGTCATTATGCAAAGAATGTTTATTCCTGCAAAAATTTTCAATCCAAGTGCTCCTGAAGGGGAATTGATTGCCGCAAAATTTGGCGTTGAAAATTCCGGATTTGCAAATGTTGGTTTGAGCCAACTCGTTTTCGACGGAACGTATTTGTTGGGCTTAAAAGCATCCCAAGTGTACAAGGATCTTTCTGTGAAGGGTGTGACTCAATCCAAGCAGCAAGTCGCGGAAAATGTGACGAAAGCGTATTATGGAATTTTAGTTAATGACAAGCGTATGCAATTGTTGCAAGTCAATGTTAGCCGTTTAGATTCTCTTTTAAAAGAAACGCGTGCGTTAAATGCACAAGGGTTTGTAGAAAAGATTGATGTTCAGCGATTAGATGTCCAAGCAAATAACCTGAAGACTGAGTTGGAGAACGTATATCGATTACAGGAAATGTCTTACTCGCTTTTAAAATTCCAAATGGGATACCCGATGGAAGAGCCCATTCGCTTAAGTGTTAGCTTGGAGCAAATTGAATTACAAAATAATTTAAATGATTTAGCCGGACCTTTTAACTATGCGAATCGGATTGAGTATTCAATCTTGAAAACGCAAGAAAACCTAGCTGAATTGGATTTGAAAAGTATTAAGGCGGGATATTTGCCCCGTTTATTACTGAATGCTAACTATGGATATAATGCGGGAGCGAATGCTTTTGGGGATTTATTATCGAAGCAATGGTTTGATAATGCGGCAATTACTGTATCTCTTCAAATTCCGATTTTTGACGGTAATTCTAAAAAATACAAGGCAGTCCAATCAGCCAATAACCTTCAAAAGGTACGCCAAAGTTTTGATTTGTTGAAGTCTTCAATTGATTTCCAACGGTCTCAATCGGTGATTACTTTGAAGAATTCATTGGAGTCGTTGAAACAGCAAAAAGCGAATTTGACACTTGCGAATGAGATTTCTCGCGTCACTCGTGTGAAATACCAACAAGGTGTCGGGTCAAACCTAGAAGTTTTGAATGCAGAATCATCTATTAAAGAATCTCAAGCAAATTATTTTACTTCATTATACAATGCCCTTATCGCTAAAGTTGAGCTAGAAAAGGCAAATGGTACCTTATATATTGACTAATAAGAATTATAACAAACACTCATGAAAAAATTAATCATCCTCCTAAGTGGAATTTTAATCGTTGCCTCGTGCAACAAGCCCGTTGACAAAAAACAAGAATTAGCCGATTTGAAAAACCAAGCTAAGGAAATAAATGCAAAAATTATTGCATTAGAAAAAACCATGGGGAAAGTGGAATCAGGCGAAAATTCAAAAGTTATAGCTGTGTCTGTTAGCCCGCTAAGCCCACAAACTTTCAAACATTTTGTGGAAGCTCAAGGAAATGTAATCGCTGAAAATACGGTTTTAGTTAGCCCTCAGACGGGTGGAATGATTCTTTCATTACCAGTGGTGGTTGGCCAAAATATCAGCAAAGGGCAATTAATTGCCACGTTAGATAATAATATTTTGAAAGAGTCCATGGAAGAAGTGAAACACCAATTGGCCCTAGCAAAAACGCTGTACGACAAACAAAAAACGCTTTGGGATCAGCAAATTGGAACGGAAGTTCAGTTTATTAGCGCAAAGTCAAATAAGGAATCTTTGGAAAAAAGATTAGTTACGTTGCAGGCCCAATTAGGCTTATCTAACGTAGTGGCGCCCATTTCAGGGACGATTGAATTAGTTAGGCAAAAGGCGGGTGAGATGGCCGCTCCAGGTTTGCCAATCGTCCAAATAGTTAACTTAGGCAATTTGAAAGTAATGGTTAAAATTGCAGACTCTTATGTGGGGACTGTAAAAACAGGCGATCCTATTGTTATTAAATTCCCAGATATTAATAAGGAGATTTCAGCTCGTATTTCATTAGTTTCTAAAATGGTTAATCCATTAACTAGAACTTTTGATGTAGAGGCTAAAATTCCAAACGGAAGTGATGTGAAACCAAACCAGTTGGCCGTCATCAACATCAACGACTCATCCAAATCAAACGCCTTAGTGGTTAGCGAAAACATAATCCAAAAAACCGAGAAAGGTAATTTGATTTACGTGGCTGAAGAAGAAAATGGTAAGAAAATTGCTAAAGCTCGCCCAGTTACCATCGGACTTACCTTTAATGGACAAGCTGAAATTCTTACAGGGCTTCAAGCAGGTGATTTAGTCATTACTCAAGGATTCCAAGAATTAGTGGATGGCCAATCAATTTCATTTTAATTCCAAATAATTCTTAGCATGGAAAAAAATTCAAAAAACGAGCAATTGCCCGAAGGCAAAGGCTTTATATATAATATGGTGGGCTGGTTAGCTCAAAATCGAACCACCGTTTACATTTTTACATTCATCATTTTTGTGGCCGGTATTGGTATTTATACCAGCCTTCCCAAAGAGCAATTTCCTGATATCGTTGTACCTCAAATGGTTATTCAGACGGTATACGCAGGAACCACTCCCTCGGATATTGAAAATGTAATCAACAAACCGATTGAAAAACAAATCAAATCGATTACAGGAGTTAAGCGAGTAAAATCGAATGCGCTCCAAGATATTTCGGTGATTATTGTCGAGTTTAATACGGATGTCTCCGTCCCCATTGCGAAGCAGAGGACACAAGATGCGGTGGATAAAGCGATCAGCGATCTCCCTAAAGATTTAACTCGGGAGCCTTCAGTAGCGGAAATTAATTTCTCAGAGTTCCCTATCATGAACGTGAACATCGCGGGGGATTATCCGTTGGACAAGCTGAAGAAGTATGCAGAAGATTTACAGGATGAAATTGAGGGGATGCCTGAAATTAACCGAGTGGATATTTTGGGGGCTTTGAAAAGAGAGATTCAGGTCAACTTAGACCTCTATAAAATGCAGAGTTATGGATTGACGTTCTATGATATCCAAAGTGCTGTTCAAGGAGAAAATGTTAATATTTCAGGCGGAGATTTAGCGGTCAATGGCGTTCGCCGTTCCCTACGGGTTACCGGGGAATTAAAGTCAGTGGACCAATTAGCTAATTTGATGGTAGGTTCATCTACGGGGGCCCGAGTAAGATTAAAAGATGTGGCCGAGGTGGTTGATAGCTATGAAGAAAAACAGGATTTTGCTCGACTAAACAATAAGTCGGTGATTACACTAAATGTGATCAAAAGGGGCGGAGCTAATTTAATTGAAGCTGCGGATCGAATCGAAAAGACGATTGAAGAATTTAAGAAGACTAGATTTCCGAGTGGATTAGTGGTGACGGTTACGGCGGATTCTTCCGAACGAACGCGCGGCGACTTAGCAGATTTGATCAACACAGTAATCCTTGGATTCTTGTTTGTGGTGATTGTATTGATGTTCTTTATGGGAGTTCGTGATGCGGTGTTTGTAGGACTTTCTGTTCCTCTTTCTGCTTTATTGACCTTCCTGTTTATGCCAAGTTTGGATTTCACCTTGAATACCATTGTTCTTTTTGGATTTTTATTAGGCTTGGGAATTGTGGTGGATGATGCCATTGTGGTGATTGAAAATGCACATCGGTTATTCAATAATTTTAAGAAATTGACGATTGTCGAGGCCGTTAAATTAGCCGCTTCGGAAGTTTTTGTCCCAGTTTTAACAGGTACGTTAACCACGATTTCTCCATTTTTACCTTTACTTTTCTGGCCAGGTATCGTGGGTGAATTTATGAAATACCTGCCTATCACGTTAATTATCACCTTATTTGCCTCTCTATTTGTGGCCTATGTGATGAACCCAGTGTTTGCCGTATCCTTTATGAAACGTCATGATGAGGAAGCAAATGATGTGAAAGCTCCAAAATTTGCGGACATCCGTAGGACGGTATTTATCCTGTTAAGCTTGGCTATTTTTGGTTATGTGATTGGTTTTGGGCTAGGTCACTTTGGCTTTGGTAATTTCTTTGTTTTTGCCCTAATATTATACGTGTTCAATCATTTTGTAATTACACCTAAGTGGGTGGTTCCGTTCCAAGAAACGGTGTTACCCAACTTCAAAAATAATTATCGCCGATTGATTTCATGGGTATTGACCGGTAAAAGGTCTATTTATGTTACTTTGGCCGCGTTTCTATTGTTGGTATTTACCTTCGTCTTGATGGGTATAGTGAAACCCAAAGTGGTCTTTTTCCCTTCAGGCGATCCAGATTATATCTATATCTATTCGAAGAATCCAATCGGTACAGATGCGGTGGTCACAGATTCGATTACGAAAGTGATTGAGAATCGGGTTTTTGCGTTCATCAAAAAAGAAGGCTACACAAAAATTGTAAATTCTGTGATTTCAAATGTGGGTAAAAATGCGGGAGATCCGATGAACCCTGACCGCGGCGCTACTCCTCACAAGAGCAAAGTAACGATCGCCTTTGAGAAATTGCAATTGCGCGATGGAATCAAAACGGGAGAAGTATTAAATAAAATTCAAAAGGAATTTTTTAGCAACCCCATTCCGGGTGTTGAAATGGCCATTGAACGTGAGAGCAATGGGCCTCCTACAGGGAAACCTATTTCGATCGAAATTGCCGGAGATGATTTTACGATACTTCAAGATTTAGAAAAGAAAGTACGTCAATCGATCATTAAAGCCGGTGTTCAAGGGATTCAGGAATTGAAGTCTGACTTGGTGACCAATAAGCCAGAAATTATCATCGATGTGAATCGTGAAAAAGCGTCTCGTGAGGGTATTTCATCCGCTCAGGTGGCTATGGCAATTAGAACTGGATTATTTGGTAGCGAGATTTCTAAATTCCGCGACTTAAAAGATGAGTATCCGATCCAACTAAGATTAAAAGGTGATTCGAGAAATCAGATTGAGAAATTGCTTTCGATGAATATCACTTATCGAGATATGAATATGGGCGGTTCTTTACGCCAAGTTCCTTTGAACTCCATTGCTGATATCCACTATGCGACCTCGTTTAGTCAGATCAACAGAAAAAATCAGGAACGTGTTATTACCTTAGGTTCGGATGTGGTTCAGGGATATAATGCCAATGAAATTGTGGGAGAGCTGACTAAATTGTTTGAAACCTTAGATGTTCCTCAAGGCTATAAAATTAGAATGGGGGGCGAGCAAGAAGACCAAAAAGAAGCAGGTTCATTCCTAGGGATGGCATTCCTTGCCGCATTGATTTTGATTTATTTAATTCTGGCCACTCAATTTAATTCTGCCGTTAAGCCACTCATTATTTTTGCTACGATATTATTATCGTTGATCGGTGTGTTGTTAGGTTTTATGGCTTTTGGGATGACCTTTTCAATCATCATGTCCGGAGTAGGTGTAATCGCCTTAGCTGGTATTGTGGTTAAAAATGGAATTTTGCTCATTGAATTTATTGAAGAACTTAGGTTAAAACGTGGCTATGATTTGAAAGAAGCCATTATTGAGGGTGGCGGTATCCGCTTAACCCCGGTTTTATTAACTGCTTCAGCGGCTGTTTTGGGACTTATTCCACTAGCCTTAGGCCTAAGCATTGATTTTACAACGTTGTTTACGGAACTAGATCCACATCTTTTTATAGGCTCTGATTCCGCAGTTTTTTGGGGTGTTTTAGCTTGGACCATCATTTTTGGTTTAACTTTTTCTACCGTCTTGACATTGATCATCGTTCCTTGTATGTATTACATTTCAGAACGCATTAAACAAAAATGGCGTAATTAATTTGGTTATTTGGGTTGAAATTCAAAATCCTGCACAAACATTTGTGCGGGATTTTTGTTTAAAATGGAAAACTATTTTCTTCGAAAATCCTTCTGATTCTCCTGATGGTTTTAAGCTTTACCAAACCTATAAGTTGGTAAAGCCAGGGAATTTAAATTATCTTAGGGGTACAAAAACTGATATTCTATGAAGTATTATTTACTATTTTTCTTATTGCCTTTCGCACTTTTTTCACAGGACAGACCTTATGGAAAATTATGGGCGACTCGATCTCAAGTGATCGCCCAGAATGGAATGGCGGCGACTTCAAATCCCTTATCGACCCAAGTGGCGCTCGATGTTTTGAAGGCTGGGGGGAATGCCATTGACGCTGCCATCGCCGCAAATGCAATGGAAGGTGTAGTTGAGCCTCATGTAAATGGCATTGGAGGAGATTTATTTGCCATTGTTTGGGATGCTAAATCCAAAAAACTATATGGCTTAAACGGTTCTGGGAGATCACCAAAATCCTTAACCTTAGCAGAATTCAAAAAGCGAGGCCTTAAGTATATTCCTTCCACCGGGCCATTGCCAGTCAGTGTTCCGGGATGTGTGGACGCTTGGTTTGAATTACACAAAAAGTTTGGTTCTATGCCCATGACCAAGGTCCTCGAAAAAGCGGTTTCATATGCAAGAAATGGTTTCCCAGTACATGGAGAATTCGCTTCTGCTTTAACAAGAGTTCAGGCGAACTATGGCAAATACCCGAATGTGGATAAGCACTATTATCCAAATGGCAAGGTCGCAGGAGAAGGAGATATTTTTAAGAATCCAAATTTAGGCAATACTTTAGAGCGTCTAGGAAAAGAAGGTAGAGATGTTTTTTACAAAGGTGATATGGCTAAAACCATGGATGCTTTCATGAAAAAAAATGGCGGATTTTTGAGTTATGAAGACTTAGCGTCGCATACTTCTACTTGGATTGACCCAGTTTCTGTTAATTACCGAGGCTATGATGTATGGGAATTGCCGCCCAATGGCCAAGGAATCGCAGCTTTACAGATGTTGAATATCTTAGAAGGATATGATTTTTCTAAAATCAAGGTAGGAAGCGCGGAACATATTCATCTATTTACGGAGGCCAAAAAATTGGTTTTTGAAGACAGAGCTAAGTATTATGCGGATATGGACTTTGCCAAAATCCCTGTAAAAAGTTTAATTTCGAAAGAATATGCTGCGGAAAGACGCAAGTTGATCAACCCAAATCGTGCATCAAAACACTTCGATGCTGGAAATCCAGCATTAAAAGATGGCGATACGATTTACTTGACGGTGGCCGACAAAGATGGCAATATGGTATCCTTAATTCAAAGTAATTATCGGGGTTTTGGCTCCGGCATGATGCCCGATGGCCTTGGATTCATGTTTCAAGATCGCGGAGAAATGTATAGTCTGAATGAGGGGGAGAATAATACTTATGCTCCTGGCAAGAGACCTTTCCATACGATCATCCCAGCTTTTATGACCAAGGACGGTCAGCCAATCATGTCTTTTGGTGTGATGGGTGGAGCTTATCAGCCGATGGGGCATACGCAAATTGTGATGAATGTGGTGGATTTTGGTATGAATGTGCAAGAGGCTGGCGACTTTCCTAGAATTAACCACGAGGGTTCCTCGGAGCCTACGGGGGAGATTATGGAGCCAACAGGCGGTACGATTACGCTAGAAAGTGGATATCCTTATGAAATAATACGTGAGCTTTTGCAGAAAGGGCACCAAGTAGGTTTTATGAATGGAATTTATGGGGGATACCAATGCATCCGCTATGATCCAATCCGGAAAGTATATTTTGGTGGAACCGAATCTAGGAAAGATGGACAGGCCGCAGGGTACTAATTTTTATGCAAGAAATCAGATTTGACAAGATTTTTACCGGTTCAGAATGGGTTCGAGATAAGTCGATTGTCATCGAGGATGGAAGAGTAAAAACCATTTCATCCGCGGAGGGTATCAGCATCAAAAGTGGCTTTTTATGCGCCGGATTTATCGACCTTCAGTTGTATGGAGGAGGTGGGAAGTTATTTTCAAACCAAGCGACCACCGAATGCATTACGTCAACATTTGAGGAACATATTAAAACGGGAACAGTTGCGTTTCAAATTACGCTCAACTGCTCACCCAAAAGCACCATGTCACAAGCGATCCAAGCTTGTAAAAATTATCAAGGGAAAGGACTTGTAGGCTTGCATTTAGAAGGACCTTTTTTTAATCCGGTCCGTCGGGGTGCGCACCAAGAAGAATTTGTTCAAAAGCCAGACATGGCCTTTATTGAGTCGTTGATTGCCGAGACCGATGGCTTGCCGACCTACCTAACTATTGCTCCAGAAATGTTTGAATCTGCAGTTTTGGATCGTTTGATTCAGAGCCCCATCATGGTTTCTATTGGGCATTCTGAAGCGAGTTTTGACCAAGCAATGGGAGCTATGGAAAAGGGGATTTCAAGAATCACCCATTTGTTTAATGCCATGTCCCAATGGCAAAGTCGGGCATTGGGCATCGTGGGAGCCAGTTTTTCTTCTAATGCATGGACGAGTATTATCGTTGACGGTCAACATTGTGATTTCGAATCAGTCAAATTAGCCAAAAAGCTTAAAGGGGATCGATTGTTTTTAATTACAGATGCCGTGACAAACGACGTCTCAGGCCCTTATTTTTTCTCACAGACAGATGGACGCTTTACCAATGATGCGGGGACATTATCGGGATCTAGCTTGACGATGCAACAAGCCGTTCAAAATTGTGTAGAAAACGTAGGCATTCCGTTGGAGGAAGCGATTCGAATGGCCACCATTTACCCGGCAAAAGTGGCAAACTTAGACCCAGATTTAGGGAGCATTGAGGTAGGGAAACGAGCTTGTTTCATTCATTTTTCAGATGACCTCACAATCCAGCAAGTTTGGTATGATGGCGAACCCTGTATAAATTAGCAGCATGATTACATTTCCATCTAAGCAACCTTTTGTTGCAACAACCATATTTACCAAAATGTCTCAAATGGCCTCAGATGAAGGGGCTTTAAATTTAGCACAAGGTTTTCCAAGTTTCGACTGCTCTGATGCGTTGCAAGATCTAGTTAAATTTTATTCCAAAGGACACAATCAATATTCACCTATGGCGGGTGTTCCAGGCCTCAAAATTAGTATTGCAGCTAAAACGGAATCATTTTATGGTGTTTCATTAGACGCCCATACGGAGGTTACTGTGGTTTCTGGGGCTACGGAGGCTATTTTTGCATCGATCCATTGCTGTGTTTTTCCAGGTGATGAGGTAATCATGTTTGATCCTTCCTATGATGCGTATGATCCCATTGTCCGATTAGCCGGTGGAATTCCTATTCATATTTCGTTAAAAGCGTCCAATGGTTATAAGATCGATTGGGATGAATTAGCTCGCCATATTACGCCTAAAACGAAGGCGATTATGGTCAATTCGCCACATAATCCAACGGGCGCGATTTGGGATCCATCGGATTTAGATACATTTGCTAAAGTCATTAAAGGAACCCAAATTTTAATTGTTTCAGACGAAGTATACGAACATATTGTTTTTGATGGGGCTTCGCACGCCAGCGTATTGCTTCATCCTGAATTGAGAAAAAGAAGTTTTGTTTGTGGTTCTTTTGGCAAAACTTTTCATGTAACCGGTTGGAAAATGGGCTACTGCCTAGCCCCTCCATTTCTGACGGCTGAATTTCGGAAATTGCACCAATGGGTTACTTTTTCAAGTGCCACCCCTTTGCAATATGCACTAGCTGAGTACTTAAAAGACCCCAATAATTACCTTTCATTAAGTTCCTTTTATCAAAAAAAACGCGATTTGTTTGCCAGTTTTTTCGTGAATTCTCGTTGGAAAATTTTACCAAGTCACGGAAGCTTTTTCCAATGTTTAGATTACAGCGCGATAACGGATGAAAAGGATGTTGACCTAGCCGACCGGTATACCAAAGAATTAAAAGTAGCTTCCATCCCAGTTTCCGTTTTTTACGAAAACCCACCTGAGGATAAGATATTGCGATTTTGTTTTGCCAAAGACGATGCCATGCTGGAAGAAGCCGGTCGAAAATTGGCCGCTTTATAGATATTTTAGGGCTATTTCTTCTCCCAATTGCTCTAAATAAATGGCTGCATTTGCCATGGAATCTTTCGGGTTTTTCGCTTTAGATAGCACCGAGTAAACCTCCTTCGAATCAAAAAATATCGGCAGTTTTTCCGGATCTTCAAAAATACCACAAACTAGAATGGCTTGTTTGAATTGTTTGTCGCACCGATTAATTACTTGTGAAATCAATTTGCCTCCCCAAGTTTGTCCATCTATTTTTCCTTCACCTGTGATGACGTAATCAGCCTTTTTTACAGCTCGATCAAAGTGAATTTTATTTAATAGCCATTCCGCGCCCATTGTAATTTCTGCTTGTAGGAAATAGATGGCCCCTGCACCTAAACCGCCAGCAGCTCCAGCACCTTTCATCTCGCCAATGATCCCTTTTTCTGTTTTGCCAATAAGTTTCTGGATATTAATTAGACCTTTGTCTAAATATTTAATCATTTCCGAATTGGCTCCTTTTTGTTTGGCAAAAACATGGGCGGCACCTTCTTTTCCGGCTAATGGATTTTGCACGTCGGTGATTACTTTAAACTTTACGCCTTGGATTTTGTGTATGAATGGGCTTGCTACGATTGAGTGAATTAGTGGTAAACTTTCCCCTACCACCTTTAGTTCTTCTTTTTCTTTGTTTAAAAACTTGAATCCTAAAGCAGATGCCATTCCGATTCCGGCATCATTGGTGGCTGATCCTCCGATCGTTAAAATGATTTCAATGGCTCCTTTTTCGATAGCATCCAGAATTAATTCTCCTGTTCCAAAAGTGCTCGTTAAATACGGATTTCTTTCTTTGATTTTTAAAAGCTCTATGCCAGAGGCTCTTGACATTTCGATGTACGCTATTTTTTGGTCAGCCAGCCATAGGTAATTGGCCTCAATGGGTCTAAACAAAGGATCATTTACCTTTTTTTTAATCCATTCGCCTCCATGAATGGTTTTGATGACTTCTAATGTGCCTTCTCCTCCGTCGGCTAAAGGCATCAACTGAATAACGGATTTGGGTCTCCGCTTTTTTATGCCTATTTCCAAAGCCTCGCAAACTTGTTGGGCCGTAAGGGAATCTTTAAACTTGTCTGGGCAAATTAGAATGTTCATATAATCAAAATGATGGGCTAATTTACGTACAATTCTTTACTTTTGTATTCTTCAAAATATTTATGAAAGCTGTAGTCCTCTCTTTATTTTTTATCTTCTTTTTGGTCTCTTGTACCCACAAACCGGATTTAAATGGCCTAAATGTGGCATTATTTAAAAAAGATCGTGGCGGATGCAATGGCGATCGGTTGAAGCAAATAGCTTGGTTAAAGTCTAATAAAATGACTTGGAAAGGGGTTAGCTCTAATGATATGGAAGATATTTTGGGCAAACCAGACATCCAACAATTGGCCGATCGAAATCAAGAATATTACATTTATTTTCTCGAAAGTGGGGAACATTGCGCTAAAATCACCAATCCTTCTCAAGCAAAAACCATGGCTTTCCGATTTTCAGCCATTGGTTTAGCGACTGAAATCACCTTTCAAAATGGATTGCCGGATTGATTGAATTTATTTCGTGAATAGGCCAACAAGGCTATTCGTGATTCCAAGGATAAAACTGAAAATTAGCGGAGCAATAAATCCTGTCACATGAAATCCTGTGATATAATGTGATACTAAATACACAAGTCCCACATTAATGACTAAGGAAAATAAACCTAAGGTGATAAATGTGATCGGGAAACTGATTATTTTAAGAACTGGCTTGACAAAGGAATTTAAAAATCCCATGGCTAAGGCTACCCAAAGCGCAACTGTAAATCCATCCACTGTAATCCCTTTAAGATATCTTGGGATGACCATGATTACGATGGCGATAACGATGTAGCGTATAATGAATCCGATCATATTATTTTTGATGTCTTTCTTGTAGCAACTTAATGACTTCTTCCAACCCGATTCCGCGGTCTTCTAACAAGACTAGTAGGTGAAACAGTAAATCAGCAGCCTCTCCTTTGAATAAATCGTCATTCTTCATTAAGGCTTCTATCACTAATTCAACAGCCTCTTCTCCCACTTTTTGGGCAATTTTATGTGTACCTTTTTGGAATAGAGAGGCCGTATATGATTTCTCAGCGGTCTCATTTTTCCTAGACCGAATGACATGTTTTAAGTAATCTAACCATGCCGCATTATCTTGATTGGGTTCGTTGAAACAGGTATCCGCTCCCGTGTGACAGGTCGGCCCCTCCGGATTCGCCTGAATTAAAATGGTGTCTTGGTCACAATCTACTAGGAGATTGACAACCTCTAAATAATTTTCCGAAGTTTCCCCCTTAGTCCACAAACGATTTTTTGATCGGGAAAAAAAAGTCACCCTTTTTTCTGCAATCGTTTTAAGATAAGCCTCTTCATTCATGTAACCTAGCATCAACACTTTTTGTGTTTTTGCATCTTGAATGATGGCTGGAATTAGGCCCTTAGAAAAATCAGGTTGTTGGTTCATAACGTAAATAATCTGTGAATTTATTAAATCCGCATGGGAATTCCTTTTTTGGCCAAATAATTCTTTAAGGCATTAATTTCAATCTCTTTAAAGTGAAATATGCTAGCAGCTAATCCTGCATCTGCTTTTCCCAAGGTAAATACGTCGTAAAAATCTTCCATCGTGCCCGCGCCACCCGAGGCGATGATGGGAATGGATGCGTTTGAAGATATTTCAGCGGTTAATTGATTGGCAAATCCCGCTTTTGTTCCATCCGTATCCATGGAGGTTAATAAAATTTCTCCCGCTCCTCTTTGCTCAACCTCCTTCGCCCATTCGATGGTTTTAAGAGGTGTTATATTTCTCCCTCCGTGGGTGTGCACCCAATCAATCCCATCCACAAATAGAGTATCTATCGCCACAATAATGCATTGAGAGCCAAATTGTAACGCTAATTCATCAATTAATCCCGGTCGGCGAACCGCAGAGGAATTAATTGAAACTTTATCTGCTCCCGCATTTAACAAGGCCGATACGTCCTCAATAGAACCGATTCCTCCTCCCACAGTAAACGGAATGTTCACTTGTCGGGCTACCTGCTTCACCAATTCCACCAGTGTTTTTCGATTGTCAATCGTCGCCGTGATATCTAAAAAAACCAATTCATCCGCACCATTTTCTGCATAAAATGCACCTAGTTCAACAGGATCTCCAGCATCACGCAAGTCGACAAAATTAGTCCCCTTCACAGTTCTACCTTCTTTAATATCAAGACAAGGGATGATTCTTTTTGTTAACATAATGTGTTGTTTGAAAATGAAGCTAATTCATCTAAGGTTATTCTGCCTTCATAAAAAGCTTTTCCTACAATGACGCCAAAAAGATTCATTTCTTTTAATTGATTCAAATCGTCCATGCTTGCTACCCCACCACTGGCGATGATGTGTAAACTAGGATTCTGAATTTGTATTTTTTCATATAATTCAAAACTGGGGCCTTGCAATAATCCATCTTTGGCCACATCCGTAGAAATAATGTAACGAGCTCCGGCTTTTTCATAATCGGCCAAGAAGTCAAATATGGAAATATTTGAATTTTCTTGCCAACCTGAAACAGCAATCTGCTCATGATGGGCATCTGCGCCTACAATGATTTTGTCGGCTCCATATTTTTGGAACCACCCTATTACTAATGCTGGATTTTTGACCGCAATACTTCCTGCTGTTATTTGAGATGCTCCGGCTGAAAAGGCTAAGTCGATCATTTCGTCGGATTGAACGCCACCACCAAAATCGATGTGTAACGAAGTCCCTTGGGCGATTCGCTCGAGAACATGAATATTAACTATTTTTTTTGCCTTTGCCCCATCTAAATCTACTAAGTGCAACCTTTTAATGCCAGCGCCCTCAAATGCCTTGGCTACTTCCAAAGGGTCCGACGAGTACACTTTTTTTTGCGCATAATCACCCTGCGTTAAACGAACGCATTGGCCTTCAATTAAATCTATGGCTGGAATGATTTGGAACATAATTGATTATAAATCTAAAAAGTTTTGTATGATTTTTTGGCCTACTTTTCCACTGATTTCAGCATGAAATTGTGCCGCAAAAAAATTATCCTTTTGCAACATCGCTGAAAAAGGCTGCACATAATTACAGGTAGCCGAAGTATCTTGATAAACAGGTGCATAAAATGAGTGAACGAAATACACGAATTCGGTTTCGTTTAAACCTTTCATGAGGTCGTTTGTACCACGGGCTTGGATGGAATTCCATCCTACGTGAGGAATTTTTAGCGTATTCGATTGAAAACGAGTAATGTTTACGTCAAAAACGCCCATACAATCCGTATTATTTTCCTCAGAATGTTTACATAATAATTGCATTCCAATGCAGGTCGCCAATACCGGTTGCTTAAGCGTAGGAATGAATTGATCTAATTTCTTCTCCTTTAAATAGGCCATCGCTGTACTCGCTTCACCCACTCCTGGAAAGATCACTTTATCAGCGGCTTGGATTACTTTTTCATCATCAGTCCATGTATATTTTGCCCCGATTCTATCTAAAGCATACATGACCGAAGCCACATTACCCGCATTATATTTAATAATAGCAATGTTCATTTGAAGAAATTAATGCGCAAAACGCGTTGCAAAGGTAGGGAAAAGGGCTTGCATTATGAAAACTGATGTATCTTTGTTGGCCCAACCCAAGCCCATGCCTTTTACACGCAAAATGATTATTGAATTTTTATACCTAGTGTGGATGGGGGCATTGCCTTTAGTTTCAAGCAGCGTCTTGGGTTATTATGCCATTTCTAATACTGATTTTTTTCAATCTTTACAGGGTGTTGAGCTGTTTGTTTTTTGGTGTTTAGCCATTTTTATCATGGGTCTCGCTTTTAGCCCAACGACTTTTTTTGCTTTGTTTACGGGGTACATCTGGGGGTTAAATGGAATAATACCTCTAATCATCGCATATTCAATGGCTTCATTGCTCAGTTTTTTTGTGGCTAAATTATTTAAGGGAGAAGCTATTTTAACCTTCATTAAATCAAAATTTAAATCAGCTTCATTTTTAGACCATGTTCAGTCAAATTCATTTTCTTGGGTATTTTTAGCCCGACTATCCCCCGTATTTCCCTTTGCCATCACGAATGCCATTATGGCCTTTTTAGGAGTAAGCGCCCAGAAATTTTTTATCGCAGGGACATTAGGGATGTTACCTAGAACTTTGTTGGCCGTTTGGACGGGCATGCAGGCAAAGTCGATTGAATATTTATGGAATAATCCGCAAAGTGCTCATTGGCAAGACTTTGTAAGCCTTGCCCTTTTAGTTTTATCGGGAGCCGGCATGTTTTATTTAGCAAAAAAACATGCTCACTAAATTTCGTTGAAAATTTAATGAGCATGTAAGTAAATATTCAAAATAGCTTTTAGATCATTTGGGAGTCAATGACTTGAACTTTTCCCCACAAATGCTTGTTGTCATCTATGAATTTTTTATGCAATGGATGATATAGATATTCCTTTTCTTTTTCAGCGTTATCAAAGATTAACACCACTGAAAAGGTATAACTTGCTTCTGTAACGGGTTTGTCAAAGTCTGTAACGATAGGCTTTCCCACATGAGCGGATTGAATCATGGGTAATTTGCCTAAGGATTTTAAGGCCTTGAATAATTGATCTTTTTCAGATTGGTTTTCAGGGTTTTTGGCCCAAAAAAGTACGTGATGTATAAAAGTCATAGAGGCAGGAGCGTTTAAGCCATTTGACAATCCCGCGGCCATCAGCCCAGATTGTTGAATAAATGTACGTCGGTCAGTCATTTTTTGGAAGTTTTTTAATTAAAATATATTCAATTCTACTATGGAAAAAGTTAAAATCAAAATTATAATTACGGGTGCCACTGGAATGGTGGGCGAGGGGGTTCTGCATGAGGCACTTAACTCGCCATTCATCGAGGAGATTTTAGTGATTGGACGTAAGCCTACGGGTTACATTCATCCAAAATTGAAAGAATTCCAATTACTTGATTTTTATAAACCAGAGAGTTTGAGTGAAATAGTCCATACATACGATGCTTGTTTATTTTGCCTGGGTGTTTCTTCCATCGGCATGAAAGAAGATGAATTTACGTTGAAAACACATACGTTGACGATTGGTTTTGCCACCATTTTGGCTAAATCGAATCCCAACATGACCTTTTCATATATATCAGGTTCGGCAACAGACTCCACAGAAAAAGGATCTGTCATGTGGGCACGCGTGAAAGGAAGGACGGAAAATGACCTGGCTAAATTGGGCTTTAAAAATACGTATGCGTTTAGACCTGGGTATCTGCAACCGACTGCTGGGATGAAAAATACACTTCCCTATTATAAATACATTGATTGGCTTTACCCATTTTTAAAAGTAGTCATACCCAATCACACATCTAGATTGTCGGAATTAGGGAAGGCAATGATTGAGTGTGCGGTTTTTGGGTATCAAAAAAACATTGTTGAGGTGAAAGATATTTTGTCATTGTCTAAACAAATGACTGAACGTCAATAGACATTTATCTGTATTTTGGTTAATTTTATAAAATTGTAAGCAAAATTTCTGTGAATAAAAAAGTAGTATTAATGATTTTAGATGGTTGGGGCATAGCGACCAACCCAAAAGTGTCTGCTATTGACGCGGCCAAAACACCTTTTATTGATTCGCTTTATCAAAAGTATCCGCATGCAAAATTAGAAGCATCTGGTTTGGCTGTGGGTTTGCCGGAAGGCCAAATGGGGAATTCGGAAGTGGGACACATGAATTTAGGCGCAGGCCGAGTCGTATATCAAAACTTAGTTAGAATCAATAAAGCAGTTAAAGAAAATACCTTAGGCCAGGAAGTGGAACTAGCCAAAGCCTTTGATTATGCTGCTCAAAATAATAAATCAGTACATTTTATTGGTCTAGTATCTGATGGTGGCGTTCACGCCCACATCGAGCATTTGAAATCTTTGTTGACCACCGCTTCAGAGGCGGGTTTAAAAAAGGTCTTTGTTCACGCATTTACAGATGGTCGCGATACGGATCCTAAATCGGGCTTGAATTTTTTGACCGACTTATACCAGCATACGGTAAAAACGAATACACAAATTGCAACCGTTACTGGTCGTTATTTTGCGATGGACCGTGATAATCGCTGGGAACGAGTAGCTCTTGCTTATAACGCGATGGTTCACGGAACGGGTGATGCGAGCCAAGATGTTTTAGCTTCTATATCAAAAAGTTATGCAGATGGTGTGACGGATGAGTTCATCAAACCCATCATCATGATAAATGCCGATGGGACTCCAAAGGGGAATATGGAATCGGGAGATGTAGTCATTTGTTTCAATTTTAGGACTGATCGCGGAAGAGAAATCACGCAGGCTTTGACCCAAAAAGAATTTCCTGAACAAGGAATGAAACCTTTGGATTTATATTATTTGACGATGACGGAATATGACAAAGAATTCAAAGGAGTTCATGTGATATTTAATGATTCTAATTTGCCGATGACGATGGGGGAGGTTTTAGAGGGGGCCGGTAAAAAACAAATTCGAATTGCGGAAACTGAAAAATACCCACATGTGACTTTTTTCTTTTCAGGAGGAAGGGAAAATCCATTTATTGGACAAACTAATTTGATGCGCAATTCTCCTAAAGTGGCTACTTATGATTTGCAACCGGAAATGTCGGCGGCTGAATTAAGAGATGCTTTAGTACCTGAATTAGAAAAAGAGGAAGTTGATTTTGTTTGTTTAAATTTTGCAAACCCTGATATGGTTGGCCATACAGGTGTTTTTCAAGCGGTTGTAAAGGCAGTGGAAACCGTTGATTCTTGTGCGGAATCCGTAGTAAATGTGGGCTTAAAACACGGATATTCATTTATTATTATTGCTGACCATGGAAATGCGGATGTCATGATTAATGAAGATGGTTCGCCCAATACAGCTCATTCAACAAATTTAGTACCTTGTATTTTAGTGGACAATGATTTTCATCCTACATTAGCGGATGGTAAATTAGGGGATGTTTCGCCGACGATCTTAAAATTAATGGGGGTAGATCAACCCAAGGAAATGACAGGGGTAGCCTTGTTTTAAATAGCTTTATTATGTCTAAAATTGTCATATTTGGGAATACGCTTACCGCAGAATTGGCGCTCTATTATTTGCAAAATGATAGCGACCATGAGGTGGTTGCTTTTACGGTAGAGGAAGAGTTCATTGAGGAGCAGCAGTTTCATGGTTTGCCTTTAGTTCCTTTTGAAACAGTTGAACAATTGTATCCTCCTGCTGATTTTAAATTCTTTGCGCCATTAACGGAGAAAAACATGAACCAAGTTCGGGCAAGGGTCTATGAACAGGGTTTAGAAAAAGGATATTCGTACATTTCTTATATTAGTTCTCATGCTACGGTCCTGACGGATAAGATTGGCGAGAACTGTTTTATTTTAGAAGACAATACGATTCAGCCTTATGTGACGATTGGAAATAATTGCGTTTTGTGGTCAGGGAATCACATAGGTCATCACGGCACGATTGGCAATCACGTATTTTTCACTTCACATGTAGTGCTTTCCGGGCGTTGCGAAGTGGGGGACTATTGTTTCTTTGGCGTCAATGCGACCATTCGTGATAAATCAGTTTTGGGAGAAGGAACGTTAGTTGCCATGGGAGCGAATTTAACGCGACAAAAAACGGATCCATGGAGTATTTGGAAAGGGAATCCAGCTGAAAAAGCAAGTTTATCTAGTAAAGATATTAAGATATAAAAAAAGCCCTTTCGTCGGAAAGGGCTTTTTTGTTATTCGTCTGAATAAAAAATTAACGTTCGATCGGTTGATTATTTTCGTCAACCACCACGAAGATATCTTCTTTGGGTTTTTTCATTAAATACTTTTCTCTCGCATATTTTTCTAATAAAGCAGGGTTTCCGATCACCAGTCGGCGTTCTTTTTCCAACTCCTTTAATTTTTTTTGGTAATAAGTCTTTTCAGATTTGATGTTACTTAATTCATCCCATAATCGGTATTGAACAGACAAATCGTTTGTATCTAAAAAAAACATCCACACAAATAGTACGCTCGTAGAAATAGAGTAAAATCGATAATTGCCCCAAAAAAGCTTTTTTATCAGATTCATATATTCATTAGAAATTTAAACCTGGAAAATAGGCATTGGCTCCTAATTCCTCTTCGATACGCAACAATTGATTGTATTTTGCCATACGATCTGAGCGAGAAGCAGAACCCGTTTTAATTTGACCTGTATTTAAAGCTACAGCCAAATCAGCAATCGTTGAATCTTCAGTCTCCCCTGAACGGTGGGACATGATGTTTTTATACGAATTGCGTTTTGCTAAATTAACGGTGTCAATTGTCTCAGTTAAAGAACCAATTTGGTTTACTTTTACTAAAACGGCATTTGCTACTCCCTTTTCGATTCCTTGTTGCAAACGCTTAACGTTCGTTACGAACAAATCATCTCCTACTAATTGGCATTTTGATCCAATTAATTTTGTTTGCTCAGCCCAACCTGCCCAATCGTCCTCAGCCATACCATCTTCGATTGAAATGATTGGATATTTATCTGCCCAAGTCTTCCAGTAAGCAGCCATTTCCATGGAATTCAATTGCTTTCCGTCCGATTTTTTGAACGTATATAATCCTGTTTTCTCATCATAGAATTCAGATGCAGCTGCATCCATCGCGATGAAAATTTCTTCTCCTGGTTTATATCCAGCCTTTTCGATGGATTGCAAAACGATTTCGATCGCCTCTTCATTCGACTTAATGTTGGGAGCAAAACCTCCTTCATCACCTACGTTGGTCGAATACCCCTTACTTTTCAAAACTCCTTTCAAGGCATGAAAAACTTCAGTACCCATTCTTAATGCTTGCGAAAAGCTTTCTGCTTTTACTGGCATTACCATGAACTCTTGAAAATCAATGGAGTTGTCGGCGTGAGAACCACCATTTAAAATATTCATCATGGGCACAGGCAATGTGTTTGCATTAACTCCGCCGATATATCTATATAAAGAAAGTCCCGCTTCTTGGGCTGCTGCTTTTGCAACGGCCATTGAAACCCCTAAAATCGCATTAGCGCCTAATTTACCTTTGTTGGGTGTGCCATCTAACTCAATCATGATTTGATCAATCATGTTTTGCTCAGATACTTCCATTCCCCATAATTCTTCAGCTATCGCTTTGTTAACGTTTTCTACGGCTTTTAAAACTCCTTTGCCAACGTAAACTGATTTGTCGTCATCTCTAAGTTCAACGGCTTCATGGATTCCTGTAGAAGCCCCTGAAGGAACTGCTGCACGGCCAAATGCCCCATCTTCTGTTTTGATATCAACCTCGATCGTCGGGTTACCTCGTGAATCTAAAATTTGTCTTGCGTGAACGTACTGTATTGCACTCATCGTATAATTATTATTGTGAATAAATGGATTACCTATTAATTGATTAAATTGCCTCGCAAAATAACACATTTTTTGGATATAATCCTTTGTTATAGCGCAATAAACATATTAAATATCTGTAAATAAACCTTTTATGAAATCTAACTCACTTTATAAATTATGTCTTGTCGGCTCATTTTTAGTACTCAATTTTACAGTATTTGCCCAAAATCTTCCTGTGGAATCTTTTGAAAAGAAATTACTAGAAACTCCGAATGCATTTTTATTAGATGTTAGAACTTCTGGGGAGTTTGGTGGAGGCCATTTACCAAAGGCCACTAATATCGACTTCAGATCCCCCGATTTTACCAATAAAATCAAAGGCTTACCTAAAGATAAACCCGTTTTTGTTTACTGCCTTTCTGGTGGTCGGTCTGCACAAGCTGCAGATATTTTACGCAAAGAAGGTTTTCAAGTGACCGAACTTCAGGGTGGGTATTTAAAGTGGACTACTAAATTGAAACCTTTAGAAGGCGTTCCCAATGTGAAGCATGATGATGCTTGGGATTTAAGCACTTTTGGAAAACTAATTCAAGGAGAAAATGCTGTGGTGGTAGATTTTTATGCTAAGTGGTGTGTACCTTGTCTTAAGATGATGCCAATAGTCGATAAATTATCAAATGATTATAAAGGCAAAGTCACTGTATTAAAGGTTGAGGCCGATGGCAATCAAGCCGTATTGCAAAAGTATGAGATAGACGAAATCCCGAGTTTTTTGGTATTCCAAAAAGGGAAATTGTTACAAAAAACATCGGGATTTCGAGAAGAAGCTCAATTAAAAGAGTTATTTGATCAGTCTATTGGGACCATTCGGTAGGTTGACGCTCCCAACGGTGATTTCTTAACTCATCGATTTTAGCTTTTGCTAATCCTTGTCCATCTGAGCAAGAGATATTGCTTTGCACATGCTTAATCTTTCGCATCCCAGGAATAATGGTTCCGACATCTGGGTTTGAAAGAATAAACCTCAAAGCCATTTCGGGCATATCCATTCCTTCTGGAATAATCGGTTTCAATGCATTTGCCTGATCTACACTTGACGTTAAATTTTCGGGAACGAAATAGGTTGATCGCCAATCATCAGCAGGAAATATAGTGTCATACGTTAGTAAGCCAGTCAAACTTCCTTCGTCGAAAGGCACCCGAGCAATTATCCCGACATCCATTTTCTTACATAATGGAAATAGCTCATCCTCTGGATTCTGATCGAAAATATTGTAAATCACTTGGACCGAAGAGATCAGTCCTGTTTCGATTGTCTTAAGGCAGTTGTTGGGCTCCCAACGATTTACCGAAACTCCCCAGTGTGCCACTTTACCTTCTTTGGTTAGTTTTTCAATGGCCATTTTCCATTCATCCTGATCCGACCATGCATCTTCCCAAACGTGAAACTGTTGCAAATCGATTTGGTCAACATTCAAATTTTTTAAACTCTTTTCTGTATATTCAATTATATGGGATGCCGGGAAGCAGTCTTTTAATTGGAATCCGGCTTTTGATGGCCATATAAAATTCTTTGGAGGTATTTTTGAAGCACCATATAATTTTTTATCCGAGTGCCTGCGGAGCAATTTTCCTAATATTTGCTCACTTCTCCCTTCTCCATATCCCCAAGCTGTATCGAAAAAGTTGCAACCTAATTCTACAGATAATTCTAGGGATTTCTCTACTTCATTTTGATCAGAACCAGACCAATCTACTAACCCCCACATGCCATACCCTAGTTCGCTTATAAGCCAATTTGTTTTACCGAATTTTCTAGTTTCCATAATTTTTAATATTTGAGTTGCAATTTAAATAATGTTTTTTTAGGCTCAATATTTAAGTTGATAATTATCTAAATGGATGTCAGGATAAATAATTTTAAATTCTAACGGAGGATTATATATGTTGAAACATAATTATTTTACCTGTCACATAATCCTTTTAATAAACGATTAAATCTTATAAATAATCAATAACGCAAATAACACGATTCGTTTAATTCCTGATTATTTTTAAAAGTAAATTTATGATATGTTGTTTCTAAATATACTTCTTAATTTAAGTTAAAACATAATACTATGGTGGAATATGTTGTACTAGGGTCAGTAAAAATTCCGGTTAAAGAGATCTTAGTTATTAAAGGAGAAGGAAACTATTCAAATATATTTACCCAAGACGGTAAGCGTACTTTGACTTGTAGGACTTTGAAATATTTTGCGACGATGCTCGCGGAATATCAATTTATTCGTCCCTCAAAATCCTCATTAATTAACCCAGATTCAATTATACATATTGATTTTAAGTCTCAAAAGGCTATTCGATTAGTGAATGGCGATGTGATTTCGATATCTCGAAGAAATGTTCGTCCATTGCGCGAACAATTCAAAGCTTGAACCTAGTTCTAATGTATAAATTTTTGCCAAAACGTGGGATTGTATTTTTCCCAAGCGTGGCAACCAAAAGGTAAGGAATTCCCTTGTAGGCCATAGCTTATTTGAGGATTTTTTTCGAATGCAAATGAGAGACCTTCTTTCCAAGTTGGCAATTTCAACATGAATCGTAACGGAAAAGCCCTTTTGTGATATACGGAGAATAAACTATCCTCGTTTGCAGGCCATGCAGGGATGAACGTATTATAAACCTTTAAGAATTTTATGATAGGTTTAATTCGCCTGAGCGAAAAGCCACCATTAAATAAAATGGGCTCAAAAATGGGCATGACAAAAGGATCTTTTTCCTTGAAAAATTTGAGTTTTAGTTTTGGAGCACCAATATAATCATACCCTTTATCACACCATTTTTCCAATTCATCTTTAAATACGTAAGCGTCTAATTGATAAACGAGCATAAATTCATACGTGATAAACCGCTCATAAAATAAGGGGTTGATCAGTAATTTATTATAGGTTTTTGGGCTTTTAAAATAAGCGTCATCAAATCTTTCGACCTGATCTTCTTTGCTAAAAAATTCAGCATGTAAACTTTTGGGAGCAACAAAAATAATTGGGTATTGATGCAATACTTTTTTGCATTGTGCGAGGGATTTAGCCTCATTTGTGTTCAAGGTATTTTTATAAACTGGTATGACGATTACAACACGTTTAGACATGATTTTATTCCAATAAGTCTCCTAAAGCTGGTCTCCACCATTTACCACCATCGTGTAATTTATAGTCACCGTTAATGATATGCTTAAAGATGGGTAAAATTCTTTGCAGTCGATTACTAGGTAGTTTTGACCTCATTTGATAATGCAACATGCGATCTTTTATTTTTTCTGTGGTATTTGTATCTCTAATGGATAAAGCACTAAAGTAATCAAATAATGCTTTTGCGTCGTCAAATTTCTTTTTTAGGCGAGTTAATTTATCTTCCCTAGAGCGTAATAAGCGGTCTTTTAGGGTGATGGTGGGTTCTTTCCCTTGTAGGCCAACTTGCTGGCTCGAATGCTCACGGTATTGAATTAATGGATCGCTGATGAAACTGATTTTTTGTTGGCGCGACAAGTACAAACTAATCCAACCATCATGTATTAACTCGGGAATTATCTCTGGAACCGGAAATACTTCTGCACATATTTTTTTCCGAATGGCCAACGTTGCCCCTGTCACCACATACCCTTTTAATAACATTTCAAAGGCATGCCCTAAATTCCATTTGGTCTGCATTTCAGGGTAAAACTCTATTTGGTCAAAGGATGTATTTCCCGTTGGAATGCCCTTTTGGTCAACCATCACGGCGTTTGAAAAAACAGCATCAATTTCTGGATGGGCATTGAAAAAATCCATTTGTCGCTCAACTTTCTCCTCATACCACCAGTCATCTTGATCACATAAGAATACAATATCACCGGTACATAACTGAATGCATTTCTCGAAGTTTTTGCTAGATCCCAAATTCTTGGAATTCACATGAATCTCTATTTTAAAATCGACATGCGATTTGAAATTTTGTAAAATAGAAATCGTACGATCTTTTGATCCATCGTCACATACTATCAATTCATGAACACCAAGCGTTTGATTCTTGATGGATTCCAATTGGTGCTGCAGATACTTCTCCCCATTATATGTACAAAGAGCGACCGATATTTTTGACATAATTTACGCTTTACATGGGCACATACACCACTTTTTTTGATTCAAAGAATTCTTCTTTAAAAAGGGAAGATAATTCAAAAACTTTATGTTTTTTACCTAGCTCAACTAATTCTTCCGTCAAATCTCCTCCCTTTAAGCAAATTAACCCGTTTCTAAGGGGATGAAAATGATTAGGGCTAACTTTATTTTTAACCCAATAATAAAAGGGTGTAATGCGAGTAACAGCTCTACTAATGATAAATTCAAAGTCTTGATCTACATCTTCTGCCCGAACGTTCAGTGCTGTTACATTCGTTAATCCCAATGATTCCGATACCCCTTGGACCACCTTTATTTTTTTACCTATGCTATCGACCAACGTAAATTTTACCTCCGGAAATAAAATAGCCAAAGGTATTCCTGGAAACCCACCACCAGTTCCCACATCTAGAATTTCTGTGCCAAGTCTGAATGAAATAATCTTAGCGATGGCCAACGAATGTAAGACATGATGAATCATTAAGTTCTCAATGTCTTTTCTAGAAACCACATTGATTTTCTCATTCCATTCTTGGTACAAAGGAAAAAGCAGCTCAAATTGCTCTAGCTGCTTTTCTGTAATTTCTGGAAAATATTTTTTAATCAGCCCTGCCTTCATATTTCATGTAAAATACAAAGATACGAAAATGACTTTAGTTTATTAGCCTACGATCCAACGGAAAAAGACAAAGAGTAGAGCTGATAAAAGGATGGTCACAGGAAGAGTTAATACCCAAGCCATCACAATATTTTTTACGGTTCCCCCTTGTAGATTTTTTATACCTCTTGACGCCACCATGGTACCGGCAATGCCTGAACTTAATACGTGTGTGGTACTTACAGGCCATTTATATGCCGTAGCTAAACCTATGGTTATCGATGCAATTAATTCTGCTGATGCTCCTTGCGCAAACGTTAAGTGGTCTTTACCAATTTTCTCACCGATGGTGATAACGATTCTTTTCCAACCAATCATCGTTCCTAAGCCTAATGATAATGCAATCATCCACATCACCCAAGCAGGAGCAAAATCGGTTACTCCGGCCATTCCTGTAGCTGAAGATGCACCAAAGGCAAAGAAGGGTGCTTTATCCCCTTGCGTGGCCTTTTTTAATGCTGATTTATCCTCATCGGATAGGGAAACGGATTCACTCTCGATTAATTTTTTTGCATTCTTATTGATCGTTAATGCTGCTTTTCGAATGTTGAATTTTTGATCCGTACTCAGGTTTTTAATGTCAGGTTTGTTCGCTAAAATGGTCTTTAAATTTGCCGATGAAGCTAATAACTGGTGATAGCTAGCTAATTCTTTTTCTGAAAGTGGTAGCGTATCAATTTTGACTGAAACAGTTTGAACGGTATTCAAACTATTCTGAACCATATTTAAGTCCAGGGTGGTATTAATGGAAAAGTATCCTGGTAAAAATGCGATTAGGATGACCATAACTAAACCTATTCCTTTTTGACCGTCGTTTCTTCCATGAAAAAATGAAACGAGTGTACAGGTAAAAATCAAGATGGATCTGATCCAAAGTGGCGGTGGCGAGTTTTTCTTAGGCTCTTTAAATATATCTTTATTTGAAATAGATTTTTTCAAAATATACATCAAGATAATCGCCAAAGAAAAACCAAACAAGGGAGAAAGGAATAGCGCTTGACCTATTTCAATCACCTTGTCCCAGTTGACAGACGATATATTTTTATTTGAATTTTCAGGCAACAAGGCATGGCCTAAGCCAATGCCAATAATAGAACCGATCAACGTATGAGAACTGGATGCTGGAATACCAAAATACCAAGTTCCTAAATTCCATAATATAGCAGATAGCAATAAAGAGAGTGCCATCGCCATGGAATGATACACATTCGAATCAATGAGTAGCTCTGTGGGGAGGAGGCCAATAATGCTCATCGTAACCCCTACACCACCGGTAAGTAAACCCAAGAAATTCATAAATCCTGACCAAACCACAGCCTGAGTTGGCTTTAATGAATGCGTATAAATGACAGTGGCTACTGCATTTGCAGTATCGTGAAATCCGTTGACAAATTCAAAAGCACAGGCAGCAAACAAGCAAAAGAATAATAGGAAAAATAGGGTTGGGTCAAGTCCAAACATGTGTTAAATTTATTAAGGTATTATATATACTTACTAAAGATGGTTAATATAGATGTAAGAGTTTTTATAAAGATATTAAGGAATTGTTAAATATTTTATTTTCGCTTTCTTCTCGCTTTTTTCGCTTCGGCCAATAACTTTTTCGCCTCTGTATGTTGGGACGATTTCCGATCTGCTTTATCTATTACCTCTTTGCAATAATCAACCGCCTGGTCGTAATTTAATTCCTGATATGCGATTCTAGCTAAGCCTAAAACGGATGCCCAATAATAGCCAGAATCCATGGAATCCGTTTGTTTGGAAAAAGATAGGCATTCATTAAAATATTTTTTTGCCTCGATTGGATTTTTAAATACGTAGAGATAATAATAGCCTAAAATATAACTAGCATACCTTCCGGAGGTAGCCTCATAGCCAATTTGATGTTGGTTTATTTTTAATAAAATATCTTTTGATAGTTCCATGGCCTGATCTAATTTGCCAATCATAAAGGCAGATCTTGCCAAGTACCGATGGAAAAATGGATTATCAGGGAAATTCTCATGGGTATATTTAGCCAAGTCATAGGCCTTGTCCGACATATTTTCCATCCCATAAATTTGTAGTAGAAAATAGCGGGCTTCTGTGCGTGTATAAAATGCTTGGTAGCTTACCTTTTCAAGTTGTTGGATGCCCATCAACTTATTTGCCTTTGGGAACAGCCACAATACGGGCCTGAGAAGAGGAAAATTTTGTTTTATGAAATGGTAGTAATAATTGTAAAGCCCATCGCCAAACATTAATTCAGGACTAAAATCTGCGAATTGCCGCGAATATTCTAAATATTTTAAGGCATTTTTTGCCGCTAATGTCGCTCGGGTCCAATTCTTTCTTTCGGCATGAAGTCGGCCCTTAAAGCCATAAGCAGCTGCCATGAAGAAAGCCGCCTCTGGGTTCTCCGTTTCATCCCATATTTTTTCCGCTTTTTCGATACTCTTGTCCATATACTCAACAAGGCGGTCATCAAAAACTTCATTTCCAGTGTTGGGAACAATCTTCCACCATTGCATTAATCCGAGTAGAAAATCAGGAAGGGGATGGTTGGGGTATTTGACTTTTAAATAATTAAATTCCCTTTCAGCTTCAGGAAACTTAAAATTATACATTTGATTGATTGCTTGAGTAGCCTCAATCTGCACTTCAGAGGTTAGAAGTAACATTCCTTTGGAACGTTCTTTTTCCGCTTCTTCTGTCTTTTTCCACCATTGGCCTTGAGATGAGAAGGCCAATGGGAGAAAAAATAATATTAACGCTGCATGTCTAAGATGATATTTCAATTTCATCTCCATTTTGGTTTAAGAATTTAAATTCCGTTATTCCAAATGAGGAGTCTTCTGTAATTGAAATCCATGTTTTATATTTCATAAACCAAGACATACGAACAGAAGGAAAACCTTTGGTAAAATACGCATGTAAAAACGGGTGTACCAACAAAGTCAGCTTTTTCTCATTTTGTTTAAAAACTAAATGTTCTACATGTTGTGCGATGGTATCTGATACGGCAATACTCGCTGTGATGGTACCCGAACCGCCGCAACTAGGACACGTTTCATGCGTAGCCACATTCATTTCTGGACGAACTCGCTGACGCGTGATCTGCATTAATCCAAATTTCGTCAAGGGTAGAATCGTGTACTTCGATCGATCTGTTTTCATTTCATCACGCATGATGTCTTGAATCATTTTCCGATTATCCGCCTTCTTCATGTCGATGAAATCGATGACAATAATGCCACCCATATCCCTCAAACGCAATTGGCGCGCAATTTCTTTTGCTGCCTCGCGATTTACACTTAAAGCAGTCGCTTCTTGGTCATCTTCTGAATTGGATTTATTTCCCGAGTTTACGTCGATCACGTGCAAAGCCTCAGTATGCTCCACGATTAAATAGCCACCACCAGGCAGGGAAACAGACCTTCCAAAAAGCATTTTCAATTGCTTCTCAATGCCTACTTGCTCAAATAATTTAATTTTGCCTGTATGAAGCTTGACGATTTTTTCCTTTTCGGGAGCCACCGTATGCACATATTCTTTGGCCTCATTATATAAATCAGGATTGTCTACGATGACATTATCAAAATCATTGTTCAATAAATCGCGCAACATGGAAGTGGCCCGACTCATTTCACCGATAATCCTGTCGGTCGATTTAGCTTCTGCTAATTTCTTAATGCCCTCTTCCCATTTAGAGATAGAATCTTTTAAGTCGCGCTCCATTTCCTCAATCGCCTTTCCCTCCGCTACCGTTCTTACGATAACTCCATAATTTTTAGGTTTAACGGAAGACATCAGTTTTTGAAGTCGGTTTCGCTCAGTACGGGAAGTGATTTTTTTCGATATATTGACTCCATTCGCAAATGGAACTAACACTAAAAATCTTCCAGCAATTGAAATATCACATGAAAGTCTAGGCCCTTTTGTCGAAATAGGTTCCTTGATCACTTGAACTAAAATCTGCTGGCCTTTCGTTAAAGCCTTTTCGATTTTACCTAATTTATCGATTTCCTCGTCTAGCTTGTAATTTTCGATTCGGACATTTTTACCCTTTTTAGTAAGGACATCCCGAGTAAATTTTTGAACGGTATTTAGGTTTGGCCCTAGGTCATGATAGTGCAAAAAAGCATCTTTTTCATAACCTATGTCAATGAAGGCAGCATTAAGCCCTGAAACTAATTTTTTAACTGTACCTAAATAGATGTCTCCTACAGAGAATTTTGGCTCAGATTGTTCAATATGGTATTCTACGATTCTTTTGTCATGCAAAAGAGCAATTCTATCGCCCGTTGGGGTAGAATTTATGATTAATTCATTACTCACAAGTTTATTTGAGAAGAATGTGTGGCAGAGCTATAAGCTCTTTAAAATATACAACAAATTTAACGCCAAAAGCAGGCTCTTTATCTGATGATAAAAGGCCTGTTCTTGCGCTACCTAATTACATTTCCATTTGGAAAAGCAATTAATACACTACTTCTTCTTGTGACGATTTTTACGTAGACGTTTCTTTCTCTTGTGAGTTGAAATCTTATGACGTTTTCTTTTTTTTCCGCAAGGCATACCTTTTAGCGTTTAATGTTTAAATAATGTGTAAAGTTGATTTTCAACTTTATTTTTTTGTTCAGACAAATCTTGTCTATACTATTTTTGCAGCATTTCTGCCAGCAATTCTTTCGCGGCTTTTGTTTCTTCAGGGTTCTTACTTTTCGTAACAACCTGCTTGAGAACCTTTTTAGCCTCTTCTTTTTTATCTAACTGTGCCAAACAAAAACCGAGATTTAATGCGGCTTTATAATTTGTTGGATCCAGCTTCAATATCTGTGCAAATCTTTCTTGGCCTTTGCCAAATTGATTTGACTTGATCGACAGTATTCCTAAATTAAACAAAGCCGGAATGTACGTTGGCTCCTGTTCAATCACTTCCCTAAGCAACGTTATGCCTTTCATGGGAGTGGGCGTGTCCACATATGTCATAGCAAGATTTGTTTTAACCAAAAGGTTATTTGGATCTTGTGTCAATGCTTTTTCAAAATAAATTCTAGCCTTTTCTCCCATCAAGCTAGCTTTTTTGGGGTTAATGGCATAGGCCTGCGCTTCAAAATAAGCCTGACCTGCTCTTAAAATATGCGTAATTCCAGGGTGTGAATCTGAAAATTGACCTGCATAAATCGCAGCACTATCATATTTAGAAAACTCCATAAAAGCCCGCATCAATTTTTCCAAAGCAAGCGCTTGGCTAGTTTCATCTTTTGCCGACTTTAAGGAAGATTTTAACCCAGCAATTTGCTTTTGTTGACCTGGGGTCAACGGCTCAGCATGTGTTTCTTCCGTTTTGGACGAATCTATTTCCGTATTTTTACCATTCGCGTCTCGATTGGCACCCCCATTCGCGGTGGTTTCCGTTTTTGCACTTACATTTCCCTTTGGTAATTGAGAAATAAGGGCAATTAACCCTAGTCCAATAAATAAAATAATCGCAAGCGTTTTATTCATTTTAAAAGACCTTAAAAAGAGTATTCTCCTTATTTAGCAGGGTCAGTGCTCGTTTTTATTTGTTCTACAAAAACCTTAGCCGGTTTAAAACTAGGCACATAGTGCTCCTCAATGGTGATCGAAGTATTTTTTGAAATATTTCGAGCAATTTTCCTAGCCCTTTTTTTATTGATAAAACTTCCAAACCCACGAACATAAATGTTTTCTTGGTTGGCCAAATTATCTTTTACTACTTGGAAGAAATTTTCTAACGTTTCAGAAACATCTTTTTTGTCAATCCCTGTTTTGCTGGAAATCTCAGCAATTACATCTGCCTTAGTCACGGTAATTAATGCGTTAAATTCAAAATAATTAAATCCTTCTGTTGTAAAAGGGACACAAAAGTAATGCTTTTCTTTAAGAGAGACAAGTGTTTCGTTGGAATAAAATGATTTTTTTCAATCTTGCTAGATTATATCAAAATGAGGAATTCTTGTATCTTTGATTTTTACATGTCAAAGCTTTTGCAACACCCTTTTTCAGAAACAATCATTGCTTGGTATTCCAAAAATGCCCGTGAATTACCATGGAGAAAAACGAAAGACCCCTATGTGATTTGGTTGTCCGAGATTATCCTCCAACAAACCCGCGTCACGCAAGGATTGCCCTATTTTCATCGACTTTTAGAGGCATTCCCAACCGTTTTAGATTTGGCTAACGCTGATGAAGATTATTTATTTAGGTGTTGGCAAGGCTTAGGGTACTATAGTCGGGCAAGAAACTTACACAAAACAGCAAAATTTATTGCTGAGACCGGTGGTAAATTTCCATCTACTTATGCCGAATTGATAAAATTACCAGGGATTGGGCCCTATACGGCTGCTGCTATTGCGTCATTTGCCTTTGATGAACCTAAGCCGGTGGTTGACGGCAACGTCTTTCGAATCCTTGCACGGTATTTTGGTGTGGAGGTTGATATTTTACATGCCTCTGCCAGAAAAACGTTTACTGATTTAGCGGATGAGTTGATTCCAAAAAACCAACCGGCTATTTTTAATCAGGCCATTATGGAATTTGGGAGCTTGCAATGTTCGCCTTCTCCCAATTGTCCAAGTTGCCCATTGCAGTTTACCTGTGTCGCATTTTTAGAAAATCGAATACAATCCTTGCCAGTAAAGTCAAAGAAAAAGAGTCAAAAAGAACGGTTTTTCGCTTATTTCATCATTGAAAAAAATGGTAAAATATGGGTGCGCCAACGAGCCACTAAAGACATTTGGCAAGGACTTTGGGAGTTTTATTTGGTCGAGTTGCCCCATCTACAATCATTAGAAGAAATAATAGGGAAGGATAGTGTCCTTGCAGAACTCTGTAGGCAAAGTGTAATTAATGCTTTGGTTTCTCCCCCAACCCATTTATTAAGCCATCAAAAAATATTTTGCCAAGCTTGGCATGTCCAAGTTAATGATCAATTTGAGATTCCAGAAAATGATCAGTTTCGATGGATAGAGCCCCAGGACTTTACTAATTTAGGGAAACCGGTCTTGCTTTTAAATCTAATAACTGATAATTTAGAATTGAAGAATTTGTTTTAACTTAAACAAAATTACCTTTATAGCGGACAAGGTTTTTTGTCTACCTAACTCAAAAAAATCAATATTATGGCAGGTGTAAACAAAGTGATTATTCTAGGTAATTTAGGAGGAGATCCTGAGGTAAGAGCGCTTCCTAGTGGCGTAAAAGTAGCTAATATCAATATCGCTACTTCCGAATCATATACGGGCAAAGATGGCCAACGAGTGGAACAAACAGAATGGCACCGAGTAGAATTATGGGATAATTTGGCCACCATTGCTGAGCAATATCTAAAGAAAGGAAATCAAGTATACATTGAAGGTAAAATTCGTTCGGAAGAATGGCAAGACAAATCGGGGGCTACCATGCGGGGTTATCGCATTCGGGCTACCTCCATGAATTTAATTGGCAGTAAAAATGATCGGCCATTAGGCGATTCTCCAGAACCTAGACCTAAGCCAGAAACGGTTTCTTTAGGGGAATCTTCCAACAACGGTACTGCTTTTCCTCCCATGATGGCGGAAGGAGACGATCTCCCATTTTAAATTTTTATTAAAAAAGGGAATCTGATCAAAACATATTCCCTTTTTTGTAAATTTGCTTTATTAGTACCTAATTCATATGGACCCCGACCCCTATCCCATACCCTTATTATTATCGATTAATCCTGCAGCGAATGCAAGCACCTATGTTCTTATAGGGGCAATTTTGATCATTTTGTTATTGCTTTCTGCCTTACTAGCGGGCTCTGAAGTGGCCTTTTTTTCATTAAATGCGGAGCAAAGAGCTAGTTTAAGAGAGAGTGATGGAACTTCAGAAAAAGCCGTAAGTCATCTATTAGAAAGACCTCAACAGCTTCTTGCCACTTTATTAATCGCCATTAATTTTGTCAATATCATTTTCATTACCTTGGCAAATTATTTGACAGAATTAGTTCTAGGGCCTCAGTCGATGGGGACATTATTAGTGACTTTGTTTTTATTGTTTGGGGTTACTTTTATCATTACATTTTTTGGGGAATTAATTCCTAAAGTGTGGGCCCAACAAAACAACCTGAATTTTGCCAGATATACTGCCCCATTAATTCATTTTTTTACCTTCATTTTTTCCCCCTTATCTAAAGTCTTATTGGGCTTTTCAAGTTTAATTGAGAAAAAAATAAAACGTAAGTCCTATACACTGACAACTCATGAATTAAATCAAGCGCTGGAAATTACCACGGATGAAAATACCTCCGAAATGGAAAAAGACATTCTGCGGGGGATTTTGAATTTTGGAAACACGTCTGTAAAATCGGTTATGAAAGCGCGTAGGGATATCATGGCCTTGGATACCGACATGGATTTTCATGAATTGATGGATAAGGTGAATAAAAATGGCTATTCAAGAATTCCCGTTTATACAGAAACCATTGATAAAATTGAAGGTATTTTGTACATCAAAGATTTATTAAAAGATATAGATCAAGATGAAAATTTTGATTGGGTTTCTTTATTGCATCAGCCATTTTTTGTTCCCGAGAATAAAAAAATTGACGACTTGTTGTATGATTTCCAAGAAAAGAGGGTTCACATGGCGATCGTTGTCAATGAATATGGTGAGACAGAAGGCCTAGTGACCATGGAGGATATTATCGAAGAGATTTTAGGAGAGATTAATGACGAATTTGATGACGAGGAAGTAGATTACAAAAAGTTAGATGAACATAATTACATCTTTGAGGCAAAGACTTCCTTAAATGATTTTTCAAAAATATTTGATGTTGATGTGACCCATTTTGAAGATAAGAAGGGGGAAAGCGAAACATTGGGAGGATTTTTAATTGAATTATTTGGTCGAATTCCTCATGCCAATGAAGAAATGATATTTGAACCTTTTATCTTTAAAGTCCAATCGGTCGACACGAGAAGAATTAAAAAGATCAAGGCGACCATAAAAATTGAAAATTCAATCGTAGAGACAGAGAATCTTGATGATGAAAAATAGGGTATTTTTTTTATTGGGTTTTTACTTTTTGTTGGTCTCCTGCGATCCTACTCAAACGCCTACGCCTGATCCAGGAGTTAGCACAATCGAATCGAATTATGCTGAATTTGAAGATAGGGGTGTTATTGAAAATCCCTCGTTAAAGGAGGCTTCAGGCCTCGTGGCTAGTAGAAAGAATGTAGGCTCTTTATGGGCTCATAATGATTCTGGAGACGAAAATAGAATTTTTCTGATCGATAGTTATGGCAAAGGGAAGCGGGAATTTAAATTGCAAGGGGCGGAAAATCGAGATTGGGAGGATATGGGAATTGTGAGTGAGACGGACGGCTCGGCGACTATTTTTCTAGCTGATTTCGGAGATAATAATGCCAATTATTCTTCATATACTTTATACTGGTGCAAGGAACCTATCGTGGATGCAAATACGCCAACAGCAAATACAATTTCTCAGGTTAGTAAATTAACTTTCACTTTATCGGATGGTGCAAGAGACATGGAATGTTTATTGGTGGACCAAAAAACCAAAGACGTTTTCATCATCAGCAAAAGAGAAACCAGTAAACGTCTATATAAAATTGCCGCTTCTAGTATTGTTGCGGGAGGAACGGCAAAAGCTGAGTTCATTCGGGAGTTAACCTTTTCAAAACCAATATCCACAGATTCAAGGCTAATAACTGCAGCTTATATTACTGGGGGGTCAGTTTCGGCCGACAACTCGGAAATATTGATTAAAAATTATTTAGAAATTTACTATTGGAAAAGAAAAACGGGAGAAAGTATTTCTGATGCTCTATCACGAACTCCTAAAACAGTTCCTTATAAAATGGAACCCCAAGGGGAGGGAATAGCTTTCGCCTCCGATGGAAATGGTTATTTTACGATTTCTGAATTAGATGCGTCTGGGCCCGTCCGATTATATTTCTACAAGAAAAAATAGTTATTCGATAACCATCAACTTCGCAAAGCTCAATAGCAAGACTTTTTCACCTATTCCTTTTTCGAATAGGATATGCGCTTTTCTCTCTGCCCCATTAATTTCTAGTTTTATAATCATCCCAAAACCAAATTTTTGATGTTCCACTCGTTGGCCTTCTGTCAACTGCATGGCATCCGTTTGTTTAAAATCCGCAGAAGGGACATGTTGGTAATTGGTATTTTGTTGGGGTTTTTGAATGAGTTGCGCTGCGGAAGGTGACGTTGACTTTTCAACAAAACCTGTTTTTTGAACAGGCCTAAAGGAGCTGACCTCTTTTTTGCCTGGGGTCTTGGCCATCTTTAAGTATGTAGAATCTAATTCATCTAAGAATCTACTGGGCTCACAACTTTTTAATCGGCCAAACTGATACCTCGATTCAGCATACGAAATCATCAATTTCTTTTCTGCTCGGGTGATGGCCACATAAAACAACCTTCGTTCTTCTTCCAGGTCTGCTTGACTCTGTAACATCATTTGGCTAGGGAATAAATCCTCCTCTAGGCCAACTAAAAAGACATTTTTGAATTCAAGACCCTTGGCGGAGTGCACCGTCATGAGGGTTACTTTATCGCGATCATTGGGATCTTCATTGGTATCTGCATTCGTCAAAAGAGACACAGACTGCAAGAAAGTACTGAGGGATTTGTCCTCATTTTCCTCAGAGTCAACAAATTGCTTGATGGCATTGAGGAGTTCTTGGACGTTTTGATAGCGGGCAAGTCCTTCTACCGTTTTATCCTCATACAATTCACGAACTAAACCTGAGGCTTTGGCCACATGGGATGCTACTTCATAGGCATCTTTTTGCTCGACTTCCACCATTATTTTAAAGGATTTTATGAGGTCAGCAAAATTTTCGATGCATGCGCCTCCTCTAGCTCCTTGGTATTGATTGATGTTGCTTACTACTTCCCAAACAGAAACTTTATGTTCGGCTGCCGTGACTGATATTTTTGCGATCGTTGTATCGCCGATACCTCTTTTGGGGTGGTTGATGATTCGTTTAAAGGCTTCTTCATCATTTTGATTCACGACAAAACGTAGGTAAGCCAAGACGTCCTTGATTTCTTTTCTTTGGTAAAAAGATAGGCCTCCAATAATTCTATAATTGATATTTAATCGACGGAGAGATTCTTCAAAGGAACGTGATTGTGCATTCGTACGATATAAAATAGCGAAGTCTGACCATTTTAGTCCATCCTTTTGCCGTGTCTCAAAAATGGTCGATGCAATAATTCTTCCCTCGTCATTATCAGATCCTGCCCGAATGATTTCTATTTGATCCCCTTCTTCATTGGAGGTAAACACATCCTTTTTTAGTTGGCTTTTATTTCGGGCAATGATGGAATTGGCAACGGCCACAATCGCTTTGGTAGACCGATAATTTTCTTCCAGCTTGATGGTTTTCAAATCGGAATAATCGCGTTCAAAATTGAGAATATTTTGGATGTCGGCTCCACGAAATGCGTAAATACTTTGCGCATCGTCGCCTACTACGCATATGTTTCGATTGACGGCGGCTAGTTTTTTGGTGATTAAATATTGGGAAACGTTGGTGTCTTGAAACTCATCCACCATCACATGTTTAAATTTATGTTGGTACTTGTTCAAGACATCTAAATGATCTCTGAAAAGTATATTGGTTTGGTATAATAGGTCATCGAAATCCATGGCATTTGCTTGAAAGCAGCGCAAACAATAGGATTTATATAATTGTCCCATCATGGGAATTTTCGCATAGCGATCTTCCTGTTCTACGATGGAGGAGGTTAGGTATTGCTCGGGACTTATGAGTCGATTTTTTGCGTTGGATATTCGATTTAAAACTAGGTTGACCTTATAAACTTTATCGTCTAAGTTTTGCTCTTTGACCAATGCCCGAATCAGGGATTTTGAGTCATCGGTGTCATAAATGGAGAAGTTGGAACTATAGCCTAATTTCTCTCCTTCGAAACGTAATATTTTAGCAAAGATGGAGTGAAACGTTCCCATCCAAATGTTTTTTGCTTGGCCGCCGATGACCGTTTCGATTCGGTGGCGCATTTCCCCAGCCGCTTTATTGGTGAAAGTTAGGAGCAAAATAGAAAATGGATCAACCCCTTTTTGGATTAAGTAAGCGGTCCGATAGGTGAGCACTCTTGTTTTGCCAGATCCTGCGCCGGCAATAATCATTAGGGGTCCTTCTATGTACTCAACAGCTTGTCGTTGGGGCTCATTTAAGCCATCCAAAAAATCCATATTTTCTTTTTTATTGCGTGTAATTGGGCTACGAAAATACGGAAAAAGGCGCAGAATCTCTGCGCCTTTTTAACCTTAATTTTTATAAATATTATTGTATCGCAACTAAGTCGCGTTTCACTTCAGTTTGGATATTAAACGATTTTGATTGAATTAATTTCTTACGTGAATTAAGGATGTCCATCCGATATTTTCCGTCAGAAAGATCAGAAAAGCTGAATAATTTTTGCGTTGAAATTACTTCGTTGAAAAGAATATTATTTTCTTGATCATAGATAATGACAATTAAAGATGACTTCGGTTCAGAACGAACAAGAAATTTCATTTTACCCACTTGTTCGATGTTGACCGGCGAGATTAATTCTGATGCATTAGCTGCAGCGGAGACAGACATGACAGCAACGAACATAAAAACTGCGATGGATTTTTTGTTAATGAAATTTCTCATAAACGTATTTTTATAAAATTAGGCGGAATTATTTCCGTTTTCTTGAGTCAAAACTAGTGTTCTCAAATTATCTACCAATTAATTCCGCATAAAATTTAAATTATCCAAGAAAGTTCTTCTTTAAAAAATTATATTTCTTTGAATTGTACAAAATTTGCCTATAATTCAAAGGAAAAATAATTGCAATCATGGTGGTGAAAATTGACAGGAAAAATGATGTTAAGGAATTGTTAATAAATCTAAACTTTTTTAACAATTTCTTAATAGTCCACTAACGGTATCGTAATGAGTAAGGGATTTCATTGAGTTAATTTTGGTGGACTAAAAAGTAAACATTATTGAAACAATACACCAATTAACCATACAATATGACTTTCATTATGCAGCGCACCTATTTTTATTTAATCACATTCTTGTTTCTTTCAATCACGACTCTTGCGCAACAAACAGGGGTTATCAGAGGAACAATTAAAGATGTAAAGTCCAAGGAAGACATCATTGGAGCGACCGTTCTAATTCAAGGAAGTACTAAAGGAGCCGCCACAGACATTAATGGTTTTTTCACTTTTGGAAAATTGGCCGTTGGCACCTATTCACTAAAGATCTCCTTTGTAGGATATCAATCTAAAATTTATGAAAATGTTAAAGTTGAGGCTGACCAAGTGACTGACTTGAATTTAACGATAGCAGAGGAATCTTCTACTTTAGCAGAGGTAAAAGTGGTTGCTCAGCGTTTAACGAATACTGAGGTATCTGTTATTACGGAAATTAAGGCAGCTCAATTAGTCGTGAGTGGAATTTCAGCCGCACAGATTACGAAGACTTTGGACCGTACGGCTGCTGAAGTTGTGAAGCGTGTTCCTGGTGTTACCATTTTTGGTGAGCGTTTTATTAATATCCGCGGTTTGAATGAGCGGTATAACACGGTTCAATTAAATAATGCGTTTGCTCCTTCGATGGAGACTGACGTGCGTTCTTTTTCTTTTGATATCATTCCTGCAGGTCAGATCGATCGTATTTTGGTTTTCAAATCGCCTTCCGCGGAGATTCCTGGTGAGTTTGCTGGTGGGGTGGTCAAAATTTTTACTAAATCAATTCCGGAGAATAACTTTTTAACATTAGATATTTCAAGTGCTTATCGAGAAGGAACTACAGGAGCACAATTTTTTGCGACAAAAAATAGTAATCTTGCTTGGACTGGATTCGATCAAGGCTATTTTGATTTACCTAAATCTTTTCCAGCTAGTCGTGCTGCACTTCTTAATTCAGGACCTGCGGGTTTAGATGCTATAGGAGCATCATTGAAAAATAATTGGACTCCAGTAGAGTCTAATGCAATGCCCGATATGCGTGCCTCGCTTTCAGGAGGATTCAAATTTGATTTGGGGTCGACCCAATTCGGAAATGTAACAGCCATCAATTACTCAAATACGCGCTCAACTTTTGAAATGGCTCGGAATGACTGGGGGTATAGTAACATTGGCCCTAATTTTACTGGCGAGCCCGATGCCGTTTTTAATTTTGTGGATAATCAATATACAAATGCGTTGCGTTTGGGTGTTTCTACCAACTGGTCTGCTCGTTTCACTGGGGGATCAGTGATTGAATTTAAGAATTTATTTAATCAATTAGCTAATACCCAATACATTCAGCGTGATGGGTTTGAGAATGGTTCCAATTGGGATATTCGTTCATTTGATCAAGTATATCGTGGAATTTACACGGGTCAATTGACCGGACGCCATGATTTACAATCAGGTAGTCTGAAAATTGATTGGATGGCGGGATATAATTCTGCATATCGCGACCAACCCGATTACAAGCGTTTTCGCTATAATGTAGATGGAAGTTCATCTAGTTTATTTATACCCAATGGTGCTGCCCAAACGACTGTTCTTGGTAGGACCTATATAAATATGGATGAATCATCTTACACAGCTGCATTTAATGCTGTGAAGAAAATTGATTTACAAGATTCAAAAGAACTTGAATTAAAAGCAGGGTTATTTTACGAAGATAAGGTTCGTGATTTTGGTGCACGAAATATTGGTTATGTGAAGTCCACGCCATCTTTCCAAACGACATTGCCTATTGACCAATTATTGGCCGCTCAAAATTTTAATACAAGAACAGGTATTCGTCTAGATGAGCAAACGAATCCGAATGATTCCTATGATGCGAGTAATACCTTATTGGCAGGATATTTATCCGTTAATTACGCACTTGGGAAAAAGTTTAATGTCATTGCCGGTGTTCGGGCAGAGCAGAATAGCCAAAAACTGAATTCAGCTGATTTGGTTGGCAAGCTAATTAATTACGACAACACACGTTTGGATTTATTGCCATCCATGAATTTGACTTATAATTTCACGGAAAAATCACTGTTGCGTTTGGCTTACGGAAAGACCTTAAATCGTCCTGAATTCCGTGAATTAGCTCCATTCTCTTTTTATGATTTTGTGAATAACCGGACTGTGTCAGGTAATCCTTTGTTGAAAAATGCGAATATTCAGAATTTTGATTTTCGGTATGAATTTTACCCTACGCCTTCTGAGTTGATTAGCATAGCCGCATTTTACAAAGATTTCACTAATCCAATTGAGGTTATTTTTGCCTCAGGGGCCAATCCTATTTTGAATTTCTCGAATGCGCAATCAGCATTTTCAACAGGTTTAGAAGCTGAATTTCGTAAGAATTTAAATCCATCTTCACCTAATTCGTTATTGGGTCGAACAAGTCTGGTTTTTAATGGAACCTATATTTTCAGCCGTGTAAAATTGGACGAAAAATTGGCATCCGATCAGTCAGATAATCGGCCTTTACAAGGGCAGTCGCCTTACATTATAAATGCAGGTATTAATTACAATGACACACAACGCGGCTTACAAATTAACCTGAACTACAATGTGATTGGGAAGCGGATTTTTGCCGTAGGAAATAACTTTGGCGCTCCTTATCCTGATTGGTATGAGATTCCTAGAAATGTAATTGATTTTAACTTTTCAAAGCAGTTGACGAAAGCCATTATGATTAAGGGCGGCATTAGCGATATTTTAAATCAAGGGAATATCATTCTACAAGATGGTAACCAAGATCAAAATTTTGATCGTAATCAAGATCAAATTATTCAAAGTTATGCACCGGGTCGTGTAGCTTCATTAGGACTTATTATTTCTCCATTTAATTAATTTTTCAATTTAAATTTTAAAAAAAAAGTGATGAAACGCTTACAAACAAACATGTTCAAAGTTTTAGCAATGTTAACTATCGCGGTAGTAACATTAGCGGGTTGCACGAAGGAAGAAGAAGTTTTCCCTGTGCCAACAATCTCTACGTCAGGTACACTTGCGGGTATTCCAGGTGCTACAGTTACGGTAAAGGCTTCTATTAATGCACCAGCGGGTATTAAGTCGATTACTGTTTTAAAGAATGGTGCTCCATTTGATTCGAAAATTATGGCTGGTGAAAAAACCGCTGAATATTCGAAGGATTATGTTGTTGAAGGTAGTGCAGGTGCTACAGTTAACTTTACAGTTCAAGTTACTGATGTTAAGAATCAAGTTTCTTCTTTAGTTGCTATTCCTGTTACTGTTTCAGTTGTACCTCCAAAGACGATTATTGACGTACAAGGTGTAATCGAAGGAAATGTGACTTGGACAAAAGATAAGATTTATCGTTTGAAAGGTTATGTGCGTGTAGGAGAAGAAGCTGTTTCTGGAACAATAACAAAAAAAGGCCAATTAACCATTCAAGCAGGTACGATTATCATTGGCGATAAGGCTACAAAAGGAACCTTAATCGTTCAACGCGAATCTAAATTGATCGCTGAAGGTACTGCTTCTGAGCCGATTATCTTTACTTCTGCTGAAGGTATTGGTTCACGTTCTCCAGGTGATTGGGGTGGTGTTGTAATTTGTGGAAAAGCTCCAAACAACTTAACAGGTGTGGCAGAATTAGAAGGTGGTTACAAAGGATTCCACGGTGGTACTGTAGCTGATGATAATTCAGGTTCATTAAAATATGTTCGTATAGAGTATGCTGGTATTCCATTGAATCCAAATCAAGAGATTAACTCATTAACGATGGGTTCAGTAGGTTCAGGAACGAAGATTGAATACATCATGGCTTCTTTTGGATTGGATGATTCATTTGAGTGGTTTGGTGGTACTGTAAATTGTAAGTATTTAGTTGCTTATAAAGGAACGGATGATGATTTCGACATGGACAATGGCTACTCAGGTACAGTTCAGTTTGGTTTAGGTTACCGTGATGGTAATTTGGCTGACGTTTCAGGATCAAATGGTTTTGAAATTGATAATGATGCAGCTGGGTCAAATCTTGCTCCATTTACATCGGCAACACTTGCTAACTTCTCTATCATAGGTGCCAAAGGAAAATCGTCTGATTACTTAGATGCCAACTTCCAAAATGGAGCTCAATTGCGTCGTAATGCTAAAGTGAAAATTTACAATACATTTATCACAGGTTATCCAGCAGGATTATACATCGACAGTCAGCGTGGTGCTGCAAAGACAAATGCGGCTAATGGAGAACTAATTGTTAAGAATGTTGTTATCGCTGGTACAACGGGCTGGGGAACAACTGGATTTACTTCACTGAACTCAGGTCTTTATGGATTTGGAGTACCGGTAGTTAATGAGGAGCAAATTGCTCGTACGGGTTCTGCTGGAACAGTAGCTACACGTCCGATTGAAATTGGTACTGTTTCTGCATCGGCATGGTTTGCAGCGATAGCAGGAAACAAAACCTTGACTTCGACTGCAAATACAGGTATTTCTTCTGCGCTTTGGTCAGCTCGTCCTACGTTAACATTGACAGCAGGTGCATCTGAGTCTTTAATCGGTACTGCATTGCCTACGTTAGCGGGTACTACAGCAACTGATTTTGTTGGTGCATTCAAAGATTCTGATTGGACAGCTGGTTGGTCAGAATTCAATCCTAATTCGATTGTTTACATTAAGTAAAAAATTTATTTCCTTGGTCGCTGCCTAATGATAGGTGGCGACCTTTTTTTAGTACACCAATGAATAAACTTAAATCCCTCCTGTTTTGTGGATTATTTTTTTTAGCTAGCTGTCATTCCAAAGATGAAGCTGCATTTTATTTTTCTAAGCCTGAACAAGATACCTTGGTAACTAACATCATCAGTATTATAAGCGAAAAGCCTGCTTATGCATCAGATTCAACCAAGTTTCAAGCTCGATTTAGGTCTGAATATGTAAAACGTTTACCCGAGTTTCAGTTGATCAATCTCTCAAAAGATAGTTCTGGAACGTATACTTATTTCCTCAGTAGGCCCGTCGCAGGACGCAAAGATTTGAGAAGGGGTGTTTTAGGGACTTTTACACTAAAGCCCAATACACTAGAAATAGAACAGTTTGAGGAGGTGGCGAATACCCCACATTTTGATGAAGAAACGGTCAAACAGCGTGGAGGCTTTTTATTTAATGCATTAGTCAAGCAAGACAATATTACAGAATATTTGAAAATGAAACATTATGTTGAGTGGCCTGACGCATCACTCATTTATGATAAGAAAAAGAGATCTTGGGTGTCTACCATTGGTCTCAATTAATTTTATATTGGTGTATTAAAGTTAATGCCGCGGGGTTTCCTCTCGGCATTACTTGTTTTTATTGGCTACTCTATTTGTATGAATTGATTCAAATCATGATGAATTAGATTCTCTTTTAATTTGTTCGACTTTTGCTTGAAATATTTCATCCCTATAAATTACATTCTAAGCAATAGAGACTAATATTATTTCAATCTTCTGTAAAAATAAAGGCTCGATAAGCTACTGATCATAAGACCTGCAATTCCCAGTATCACAATCCAAGTGAAGAATAGGGACGGAAGATTTAAATTGGGTAATATGAAACCTGTGATAATTAATAACACGTTGTAGCCCAAGTATCCGATAGAGTCCACGATATACATTAAAAAGCCGATGTTTGCCTTGTGCCTAGTGATGGCAATCATCCGCTCAAAAACGGAAGTGGTTATCGTTAAATAAGGCAAATAGATACCAAATCCTGTTAATACAATTAGCCAAAATGGATTTAAGTGATTTACTCCCCATAATCCTGCGATCAGCAAAAATAGATAGCCTGTCGCTATGGCTGACAAACTAATAAAAAAGGCGATGTAGTTTTTCTTGATTAATACCAGGCTACCGTTGATGACTAATATTCCTACCGTAACCCAAATTTCCGTTTGTGCATAGATGGATGCCTCGCCTACAAAACCTAAATATTTCCATATTTCCGGGGCAAAATCAGAGCGAACTCCTCTTAAAAGCGAAGCAAATAGATACAATAAGCTAATGCTTAGAATTCCAGGCCACAACTCTTTAACTAGTGCGATGCGATCTTTCTGAGTCATGGCTGACCTTTCTGCTCGGTCTTCCTTGTCTTGCTCGGTGGGCCTAGGAATTTTTGTCAACATCCATACAAAAAACACGAAAGGCAAAGTATAAATCAAGCCTGCCAACGAAGGCATCCAATGTTCAGCGATGGAGATATTTAATAGCCAGGTGCCTACAGATTTAGAAACGCCATCCGCTAAGATAAAGCTACTTCCCAGTGCCGCAATAAATAATTCGGTATTTTTCTTGCCCTCCAAAAAGCCTTGAATGTAGCCAAAAATCATACCCAATGGCAACCCATTGATTACTAAAAAAACAATGCCGTAAGGCCTTGGAACTAGGCCAAATCCTACCAAGGCAAGCTCTGCTATGAGAATACTAATCAAAATAGCACGCGTCCTCTTTTCCCACGAAATCCCTGACACGATGAATATTCCACACCATTTGGATAACATGTAACCGGCAATCTGAGAAGATATCAAAATTGATTTCCATGGAATTCCTATCCAAAATTGGTCTGTGTATAAACCCGCTGTAAAAGGTTTTCTAAATCCATATACGCAAAAATAACAGCCAAAAGCCGCTATCATGGACCATAATGGATGGGTAAATATTAGTTTGCCAGAAAAATTTACTCGACTTTTAATGGAGTTCATTTAACAAAAGACTCCATGTAGGGAACGTAAAACGATAATTCTTTTACTTGTAAATTGGCTATTTTGGCTTGATCATCGAATCGCCTTAATTTAACAGCATCTGCGTAATATGGATTCTTTTCAAATTCTTTACATTCATCGGCCGACATAGGACCTCCTTGTAAACCTAAGCTGATAATAGAAGGCTCACTTAAAATATCTAGATATTCCGGCTCTACGGTACATAAATATCTTTTTGCCGCCACATGCAATCGAACGGGTTCTACTACCTCTGGCGTAAAATATTGTTGGAGAAAGTCATTGGCTAAATTCTCATGTAAATCATCGATCCCATTTTCTGGGGCATCATCCGGTAAATGATGCAACAAATGTCCAATATCATGTAAAATTCCTGCGACAATAATATTTGATTTTTCACCTGCTTCATTGGCAAAATGGGCTGCTTGTAACGCGTGTTCCAATTGGCTTACGGCCTCTCCTCCGTATTGCGAATCCCCATGATTTTCAAACAAATGAATTACTTTTTCTATTATCTCAGACATATTTTTCAAAATTTTGCTTGTAAATTAGCAAGCATTAGCCTGAGAAAGAAGGGTTCTAAGATTTATTTTACTTTTGTTTACGCGCCCTTAACAATTTCATAAAATGAAAGCAGTTGTCAACATTCGAAAAGTTATCGAAACCGATGAAAATGCTATTCGAAACTTATTGGATGAACTAGAAAATCGTATTTCAGACCCTACTGTTTTTCATCGTATTTTTAATCATTACTTAATTAGAGAAAATGCGTTATTTTTCGCAGCTGAAAATGAACAAAAAGAAATCATTGGTTTTATTACCTGTTTGGGCCAATTATTATTGCACCACGAAGGATTAGTGTATGAGATTGAGGAATTAATCGTCACTCAAACGTATCAGGGAAAGGGGATAGGCCAATTATTAATCAATCAAATTCGAGAAGAATTGAAGCCTTATGATGTAAAATCGATCGAGGTAACTTCCAATAAACGGAGAACACAAGCGCATGAATTTTATAAAGCTGTTGGCTTCAAGAATTCGCATGAAAAATTCACTTGCTATTTCTGATAAAGTTTTTGAATATACTCGGAAGTAAATCCAGGACTGGTTGTCATCCCTTTCCCCCCAATGCCATTGATAATGTGAATCACATCATCCACTTGTTTGGTGAATACCTCTGAATGAGTTCCTTGCAAATAAAATCCAGCCCATGTGGCGTCAACATCCCATTGTGGTAGGTCAATTATTTTTTTGGCTTCATGGAGCATCATTTCATTGATTTCTGAAGAGATCTCAAACCCAAAGTCAGCTTGTTTGCCAGCTTGGACATATTCATGTGAATCTCCTAAAATAATGGATCCGTCATCCGCTTGTTTGAATAAAATGTGAATGCCTTTATTTTGCAGTTGGGCTTGTTCCGGTGTGGATGTTAATTTTTTATGCGATGGGCAAGAATGGAAACTTTCGTACCGTCGAATCGTGAGTCCGGTAAGAATATTTGGTTTTAATATAGGTTTTTGCGCTGCCAATCTAAGCATTTGTAGTTTGCTGATTTTTAAATCTGAGACTGGATAATGTTCGGGCAATAAAAATTGTGTGTCTCTGCCATTGGCTATAATCACTTTTTCTGACCAAAAATTTTGATTCATTGTTGTGAATACCCTAGCAATTCCTCTTTTTTTCTCTACGCCAACCACCGCACACAAATTTTGATAGTGTAGATCCATGTGCTGGATCATAAATTCCCGAACTCGGTGCACCATCAATCTAGGATTTAAGGATGCTTCCTCGGATAAAAATAAGCCTCCTTTTACATAGTCCTTTCTAAAATGCGGATTTGATTTCTGACAATCATCCGCTGAATGTAATTTATTTGAATATCCTCGCTCATCAAAAATTTTCTGAATCTCTTCTAAGAGCGTTAATTCTTGGTCATCCGAAGCAAGGTACCAGGATCCGTTGGGAACCAAGGAGATATTGGTTTCACTTTGTAATTCCTTATATATCTGTAATGATTTACGGCCATAATCGAACCACTTGTCCATGGATTGTCCCGAGGGAACTGCTTGACCAAAATTCCGAAAACTTGCCTCAAAAGGTTGTGAGTCTTTCTCTAATAATAGAACTGTTTTCCCCTTTTTTAGTGCATGATATGCGCTAAAAGTGCCAATAATTCCACCGCCAACAACAATTAAATCATATTTTTTCATTTTTTAAATCTTCAATGATTTGAATGAGGTCATCTATTTTATTTAATAATCCATCATTAGGGAATGAGGCTAATTGTTCGCGTGTATGAGTTCCATTGCACACGCCTAGGGCAAGTCTCACCCCGGCATTTTTACCAAAAGCTAGGTCAACAGGCGTGTCACCTACATTGATAACTTCGGATAAGTTTGTTATCCCAATTTGTTTCATGGCAAACTGAATCATTTTAGGGGACGGTCGCCCTTCACCTGCTTCATCTGGAGTCACTGAAAGATGAATACCCGATTTATTTCTAAGGTTTATAAAATTAGAATTTAAGGATTGGCTCCAGCCTAGTTTAGTCAAAATGATGTTCGCTACGCTTCGATAAAAACCCGTTGTTAGCGCAATGAATATTCCGCTTTTATGTAAATAATCAAAAAGTTCTTGACATCCCTCCGTTTGAAATACAGGGTTTTGTCGATAGTGGTCTTCTAAAATTGTTTTAAAATCTTCGAAGGATTGTAACGCTTTTGCTGAAATAGAAGTGTCTGATGAGCCGAGTTGTTCAGCCCATAACATCGTGAATACTTCTAATTTGGCATAGCCCTGCAAGGCCAAAATCCGTTCATCGCTTGCCCACAATTCATTTTTAATAGCAGCCTCCTTGAAACATTTCTCAACTTCATGTTGGTCAAGTACGGTTGTTCCAGCCATATCTAAGATGACTAATTTAATTGGGTTCATGATTTGAGAAATAGTTGATGTTAAAATTAACAAATTCAATCTCCCCTTTATGTTACTACAGTATAAATTTTTTATTAAGGAAACAAAATTGAATTATTCCTGTATATAATATTATGTTTTATGCGTGATAACACATCGTTTATTCAAAGGAAACAATTTGGTCACATTGCCTTGTTTTTGTTAATCATTTCTTATTTTTTGCTTAAGGGACATGATAAATTCTCTCTTTATTTTTGTGAAAATTTTAACATACTAAAAAATTTATGAGAAAGAATTTACAAAAACATGTGTCCAAAATGACTCTAAAAAAGAGTTTTTGGTTCATTTTCACCTTGTGCCAGTTGGCCTTCTTGGGTGCCCATGCCCAAGAACGCTCGATTACAGGGGTGGTCATCGGAAGTGATGATAATGCAGGTATTCCAGGTGTTTCCATTAAGGTCAATGGAACTAATAAGGGAACAAATTCAGGCGCAAATGGACAGTTTACAGTCTCTGCATCAACTAACTCAATTTTGGAATTTTCCATGATTGGTTATACAAGCAAAACTGTTACTGTGGGAAATCAATCTACTTTAAAGATTATTTTGGATGTGGACAATCGCCAATTACAAGAGGTGATTGTAACAGCTTTGGGTATCAAAAAGGATGTGCGCCGTATTGGTGTAGCTATTCAATCGGTAGATGGTACAAGCACAATCAAAGCACGTGAGCCAAATGCAATCAACGCATTATCTGGTCGCGTGGCTGGTTTGACTGTTGGAGCTCAACCGGAATTATTGAGAAAACCCAATATCTCGTTACGTGGTAGTTCAACGATCTTATATGTAGTGGATGGTGTACCGATCAACTCTGATACTTGGAATATTTCTCCAGATGACATTGAAACCTATTCAGTTTTGAAAGGAGCTTCTGCTTCGGCTCTTTATGGTTTCCGTGGTAAGAACGGTGCGATCTTAATCACAACAAAACGTGGTTCTGCTGACAAGCGTGGTTTTTCTGTTGAGGTTAACTCATCTACCCAAATTCAAAGCGGTTTCTATGCCATTCCAGAAGTGCAAGACGAATATGGTCCTGGTGATCATGGTTCATATGCGTTTGGAGATGGTAAAGGGGGTGGATTGAATGATGGTGATTATGATGGGGGTTGGGGTCCAAAATTCAATGGCCAATTAATTCCTCAGTATGATTCACCAGTGGATCCTATTACTGGTAAGCGTTCAGGCACGCCTTGGATCGCACGTGGAAAAGATAATTTGAAGCGTTTCTTAGAAGCGGGCATACTTTCTACTAATAACGTTTCAGTATCTGCCACAGGAGAGAAATACAATTTACGTTTTTCTACGTCACATATCTATCAAAAAGGTATTGTTCCAAATACGCAATTGAACATGACGAACTTTAACATTACGGCTGATTATAAGTTTTCAAATAAATTGAAGTTTGAGTCCAACTTACAATACAACCGCCAGTATACCCCTAATATTCCGGATGTAAACTATGGTCCTAACTCGATCATCTACAACATTGTTTATTGGGCAGGTGCTGACTGGAATGTGGATGATATGCGCAATTACTGGCAAAAGGGAAAAGAAGGTGTCCAACAAATTTATGCGGAATATCAACGATATAATAACCCTTACTTTATGTCATATGAGTGGTTGCGTTCGCACTACAAGACTGATGTGATAGGTCAAGCAGCTTTGCGTTATACCTTTAATGAGAATTTGAATTTGTTAGCACGTACACAAGTAACCACTTGGGATATGGTTCGTACGGAGAAATTCCCTTACTCAGCTGGTACTTATGGTCGTGATGAGCGACGTGGGGATTACCGTGAAGATCGTCGTTCTTTATTTGAGAATAATACAGAATTGTTATTAACGTTTGACAAGGATATCTTACCAGGCTTTAATACAAAAATTAATGCGGGGGCATCACAACGTGTTTTCCAATATAAATCAATCTTCGCTTCAACGAATTATTTGAACGTTCCAGGTTTATACAATTTCTCAAACTCAGCTCTTCCAGTTCAAGTAGCTAACTTTGGTTCAGACATGAATGTTCTTTCAGCCTACTACTCAGCTGACTTTTCATACAAGAAATATTTAACAGTTTTCGCTACAGGTCGTTTGGATAAATTGTCAACTTTACCTGCGGGTAAAAACTCGTTCTTCTATCCTTCATTTGGGGCAGTTTCTGTAATTTCTGATTACATCGATTTACCTGAAACGATTTCTTTTTTGAAATTCCGTGGATCGTATGCTAACGTAAAAGATGGTTTGACTTCATCTACCATAGATAACCGTGCGGGAACATATTCAGGTGAAAATTATAACTCACCTTATGATGGTCCTTCATACCAAAACAACACGGTATATTCAACGGGTTTCTTTTACAATAACCAAACAGGAGCAACTTATGGGAACGAATTGAGCAATCCAAACTTGAATCCATCGGAGACTTCTCAGACGGAATTTGGTATGGACTTACGTCTATTTAAAAATCGTATCGCAATAGATGCGGCTTATTTTATCTCAAATGATGGCCCTTCTATCTTCGCTTTACCAATCTCATCTACTTCAGGTTATACATCTGCATTAGTGAACGGGATCAAGACTCAGAAGAAAGGATATGAAATTTCAGTGACCGGAACGCCTATCCAAACAGCGGATTTTAGTTGGGATGTATTGGCAAACTACTCTACTTTTGAGCAAACGCTAACCGAAATTTATCCAGGTATTAAAAGCTTAAATACGTTTTTAAAAGTAGGAGATCGCACAGATAAAATATATGGTTCGGCTTTCGTTCGAACACCAGAAGGACAAATCATCAATACAGCAGGTGGTATCCCGGAAAGATTGACAGGAACTCAATCTCAATATTTAGGTAATGCAAATCCTGATTTTGTTTTTGGTTTTAATAATAAGTTTACATACAAGAATGTAAGTTTGAGCGTTTTATTTGATGGCCGCGTCGGGGGTAAAATCATTAACTATACTCAGCAACAGGCTTATCGCGGAGGTCGTCACATCGGAACTACTCAAGGAATTTTTGCTGCAGCGCGCCCGCAAGATGCCTTAGGTGTTAAAGCATTCGTAGGTCAAGGAGTCGTAGTTTCAAATGGTGTTGCGATTAAATATGATGCGGACGGAAAGGTGACTAACTTCTCTGAATTAAAATTTGCTCCTAACGCAGTTAAGACTTACGTACAAGATTATGTAGGTCGTTACTATAACACTAACGAAGGAAACTTGATGAACCGTTCATTCGGAATGCTAAAAGAAGTTGTTTTCGGTGTTAAACTTCCAACAAAATGGTTCGGTAAATCAATTTCTGGCGCAAACGTTTCTTTTGTAGGTCGTAACTTATTGTACTTCGCTGAAGCAAAAGATACTGATATGTCTCAATACATCACGGACGGAGCTACAGGTGTTCAAACTCCTTCAGTTAGAAGTTACGGAGTTAACTTAAACTTCACATTCTAATCTTTTCATGTCTATTAAATGATTCATACAATGAAAATCAAAAATATAATTTTAGGTATGTTGGGCTTCTCTCTAATTGCATTAAGCAGTTGCGAGAAAACGTTCGACCAGTTAGAGAAAGACTCTAATCGCGCGGTACAAGTACCTGCATCATTAGTGCTGCAGGCTATCGAATTCAATGTTATGAACGACAATGGTCGTCCATTCTCAGCGGAGGCTCGTTATAATCAGTTCTATTGCTCTAACTATAATTATTATGCAAATAATGAGTATAATTTAGGTCAAATGCCAAACCAATATACCACGTTGAAAAACGTCGTAAAGATGGAAGAGGAAGCGAAGAAATTAGGTCTAGCTAACGTGAATGGATATTCTGCCTTAGGTAAATTCTTTCGTGCGTATTTCTTCGATCAAATGTCGAAGCGTGTAGGTGATTTACCTATGAATGATGCCTTGAAAGGGATTGAAAATATAGCTCCTAAATACGATTCACAAAAAGTTATCTATATGCAAATCTTGAAGTGGTTAGATGATGCGAATGCTGATTTAACCGCTTTGTCTGCTAAAGGAGAGACCATCTCAGGTGATTTCTATTTCAATGGAGATTTGAAGAAGTGGCAAAAAGTAGTAAACGCTTATCGTTTACGTGTCTTGATCACTTTGTCTAAGAAAGATGCAGATGCGGAATTAGGTGTTAAAGCGAAATTTGCTGAAATGTTAAGTAACCCAACGAAATATCCAATGTTAGGTTCGAACGCTGAGTCTTTGCAATTTGTATGGAATAGCTTCAACAAGTATCCTTCGAATCCAGATAACTTTGGTTTCGATGCGACGCGTCAAAACATGGCTTCTACGTATGTTGGTTTATTAGCTAGAACTCAAGATCCACGTGTGATGATTACGTGTGAGCCTGCAGGATCCGATTTAAAAGCGGGCAAATTAGCTTCAGACTATACCGCTTACCGTGGTGCTGGTTCTGGTGATAATATAGATGATATGGCTAAAAATGCTGGTTTAACTAATGGCGTGGGTTTCGCTCCAGGTATCTACTCTTTCCAAAATCGGGCACGTTACTACCAAAACTATACGGGTGAAAATACGTTAATCGTGGGTTATCCTGAATTATGTTTCAATATCGCGGAAGGATATGCACGTGGATGGGCATCCGGCTCAGCGGAAGATTGGTATATTAAGGGCATTAAAGCTTCTCAATCGTTTTACGGTATTGCAGAGGGCGCTAATACAATGACGTATTCGAAGTCAGGCGCACGTGATGCAGCAGACTTGGTAAAGTATACGGTTAACTTCAACTTCAATACGTTTTATGAGCAATCTTCAGTTAAATATGATGCAGCTTCAGGAATTGAGAAAATCGTTTCTCAAAAATATGCTGCCTTCTTCATGAACTCAGGAATGGAAGCTTATTTCAACTGGAGAAGGACAGGTTTCCCAGCGTTCTCTTCTGGGGTTGGTAATGGAAACTCGAATCGTATTGCTTTGCGTTGGATCTATCCAGCGACAGAAAGAACGGCTAACGCAACGAATTACAAAGCAGCTATTGATAGTCAATATGCTGGCAAAGATGATATCAACGATCAAATGTGGTTGATTAAATAAATAGTATTTCATAAAATGGTTTTTTTTAAAGGGATGGAAATTTTTTCTATCCCTTTTTATTTTCTTAGAAATAAGCTAATTCTGGAAACATCATTCGGATAACATTTAGTCTCAGAAATTGTCATAAATCCTTTTTGATCGGCTTTGAATGATATGGCTTCGCCGTGGTTCATTAGAAGCATAGGTGGCATCTAAAAGGCTTTCTAGTAAGCATATTTAAAATAGCTTGGTTGGCAGTTCTTTCCCTGTATCAAGACTTTTCTTCATTAATCCTTCGTCGTCAACCTATGTGGAGCACAAGAGTTTTTGTCCCAAGAAATGATGCTAGTAGTGCAATTATTTTTCTGATAATGGTCATAGTAAACACATCTACTAATGCGTTTGCTCTTGATCCAATTGAAGTGGATTTTTACCCAAAAAAAGGGTTTATGATTTCTATTTCATAAACCCTTTTGATATAAACCTTTTCCTGAGTTCGTTAGAAAAAACTAGGTGAGACGAATTACATACTAACCTATTTTACCTTATAATTTAGTTGACTTATATATTTTAACTAAACCGTCATTTTCGCTACTGATGACAATTAAACTTTGCTTAATGGGACTTTTGGATGCGGGGATAAAAATAATTCCTTCAGGGGCATCGCCTGTCTTAAACATTTTCACGAAAACCGGTGCGGTTGGAATAGTTATATCATAAATAGCAAACGCGTCTGCTCTTTCTAAGCCGACAATGGCAATATTTTTGTTGCCAACTCGACCTACACAAACTGATTCTGGCTCTACCGACTTGTCATCACTTCTTGTATCATCATAAATCGCAAGTTCTTTTGCTTTAATGTCAAGTTCATTTTTGCTATCAAATACTTGGCTTCCTGTTGTTGCATTCCAAACACTAAACGATCTAGATCCTAAAGAATACAAAGCATCAAAATCGCCATCTGAATCATTATCCCCTAAAGTGGTTGTAATGTTTAACCTTCCTAAATTCAAATCTGTTTTAAGTGCTGAAGCATTTGGAAAATTAGTCGCATCTAAAGAAACAGCACTAACTCTTTTCATTTCTGTAAAAGCGGTGTATTCTCTTGAATCACCCTCATTTGCTGTAAATAAATAAGGAGTTCCATTGTAATTTAAAAATGCGATCGCATCTGGCATATAGATTCCAAAAAGTTTTGATACAGGGTTAAACTCAATTTTATTATCTCGATCGCTCACATCAATTGCATTTGGAGCCAACGAATAATCTTTAAAACCTAGTGGGGTGATTTTCTTAATAGTAGCACTTGCAATATCTACTTCAGCGATGGCATTGTTCTCTTGCAAGGTAACATAGGCTGTTTTTGAATCATCAGAAACGCTTATGTATTCTGGCTCAATATCTTTATTAAAATTTTTGCCGGGTCCAAAAATTCTAAATCCTTTGGCTGTTAAGCTAGCTAGTTGGTTTTCAAACGAAGCAAAATTTAAGGTGATTACTGAATAGTCTGATACCTTAATAATTGAAATTGTTCCTTCTGGATCATTTAGATAATTGGCACTTGGTTCACCTTCATTGGCTGAAATTATATAATTCCCGTCAGGTGAAAAAGTAACCATATCTGGCAATGCACCTACCGTTACGGATTTAATTTCTGCGTAAGTAGTCGTATTAAATACCACTATTTTACCAGGCGCTTGCTTGTCTGTTGATTCGATGGCTGCAGCTAGCTTTCCGTTACTTACTGCAACGCTATTAACGTAGCCACCATAAGGGGTCATACTGATTGACTTTATCACTGAAATACTAGCGGGATTACTAATGTCAATAACGTCTATCTTATTTTCTGAGCCGTTATTTACGGCGAATAGTCTATTCGTACTAGGGTCGAAAGCGGTAATTTCTGCAGCACCTAAACCGCCTAAATTAATGGAAGCTATTTCTTGATAGCCGCTTAGATCTTCATTTTGTGTATTTTCTAAAGGGATCGCAATTTCTTCTTTTTGGCAAGAAATTAAAATAAGCGTTATTAGAAACGGGTAGATAAATTTTATTTTGTGCATATTTTTAAAGGATTTAATTGTAAAATTACTTTCAAAATGTAACCCAAATGTTACTAAATAATTATCTTATTTTTAATAAATAATGATTAGTAGATTTGCACAAAGGCCTTTTGAAAATCATCCTAAATTCATGCATTCATCATAGATTAATTCCTGAGATTTTTCTTGATTAATTAGGGGGCAATTATGAAGGTACAGTTGGAGTAATTTCGTCTTAGACATGCTGAGGTAGGAAATGCCTGTTGGCATAAATCCTAAAGTATTTAGTATAGATTTCATGCCTAGATTATCCGTTCTAGTAGTAGAAAATAAGTGCTCGTTTTTAAATTTATTCATCAGCTCAGCGCATAGAATGGAAGCTAACTTTTGATTTCTATATGGCGATTCGACAAATACATATCCAAGTTCAAAGATGTATTTCGAAGGATTCAAATAGGTCAATGTTTTGTTAAAAACTTCATTGATATAATACGTTTCTGGGATTTTAATGCTGGTTGTTGCAATGATGGAATCCCCATCTTTAAAATAGGTTGTTAATGCGGAGGAATTAAGTCGGTTTTCCACCAAGCTAGCATTCGCCTCATTGCCTTTTATAATGAGCCCTTTAATCTCAATCTGATCTTTTTCTGACATTTCTCGGTAGGTGCCGATATATAAATCCATGAAGTTAAATTTTCAACAAACATAGTGTCCTTTCAATAGCTTTTGAATACAGAATTGTCAAATTAAAGTGAATAAAAAGTTAAGTATTTTGATGTCAATATTGGATAAATAACCTCCATATTATATTACGATTAATAAATGATTAAGCATCTGAATTAACATAAATTAGTCACTGGGTTTGAATTATATTTCGGGGCCAATGATTACATGGTGACCTAACTACTAAATGAAATTCCAATGAAATATATTAGAATCAGGAAGGTGGGATTTCGAAATTATCAAGACGGTTTCGAATTTATAAAATACGAAAGGTGTGAAAACATCTCTTTTGAGTTTGTTGAAGAAAAGGAGTTGCTCTTGATTAAATTTAATTTACAAGATCCCGCAGAAGTTACGCTTGAAAATAAATTGACAAATCACGCGTACAAAACGTTTATGAAAAAATTTAAACTGTTTTTATTGAACGAGGATTATTTTTTTGATCTAGCTGATTTTAGCCGAAAATAAATTCAGATGAAGGCGCAAATAATATCAATTGCAAACCAAAAAGGGGGAGTGGGCAAAACGACCACGGCATTTAAATTGGCTTATAGTTTAACCTCACGTATACCGGATTTCACTCCATCTATTTTTTCTAATTAGCTGTTTAAAAGTTTTTTATATGGACAGCTTAAATTAACAAATCGTTTTCTTATTGTTAGTAAATATTAACCCATTTGTTATATAATCATTAAATGAATTTTATCGTTCTAATCTTATCAAGATGGTGGCTAAATTTATAGTAATCATTTGAGTATTTTATGTTGGGCAAAAAGAAAATTCTATTTTTAACTGGGTCGATTAATCAGACGATCCAAATGCATTCCATTTCAAAATTTTTGCCTCAGTTCGATTGTTATTTTAGCCAATTTTTTTCAGAAAATATTTTCATTTCAAAAGCTATTGAATGGGGTATTTTGGATACTACCATCATGGGAAATCCATTAAGGAAAAGAGCGGAGGAGTATATTCAAAAGCACCAATTACCAAATGATTATAAGGCTAAATTAAATACATATGAATTGGTTGTTTTTTGTTCAGATATGCTTTTCCCGAATAAGTTTTTGAATACCAAAACTATTTGGGTGCAAGAAGGAATGATTGATCCATATACCATGCTCAGTGCCTTTATTCAAAAAACGGGCATCCCACGCTATTGGAGTTTTGGAACTTCTTTAAATGGAACGTCAAATCTTTGTGATGTGTATTGTGCCGCATCTGAAGGATATAAGAAGTATTTTATTAGCAAGGGTACAGATGAAAATAAGATTACCGTCACAGGTATTCCTAATTACGATCATTTGATTCAGCATGTTCAAAATGACTTCGAACACCATGGATATGTGATGGTCGCTACAACGGATATGCGAGAGACTTATCGCTATGAAAATCGTCCGAAATTTCTAAAAAAGTGTGTAGAAATCGCCTCAGGTAGAAAGCTACTTTTTAAGTTACACCCTAATGAAAAAAAGGATCGAGCGATTCAAGAAATTAAAGATAATTGTCCTGCTGATACGTTGATTTTTACGGAAGGGCCGACGAATGAAATGATTGCCAATTGTGAGGAATTAATTACGCAGTATTCAACGGTCGTTTATACCGGAATTGCCTTAGGAAAAAAAGTGCATTCATATTTTGACCTTGATGATTTATTAGAAAAAATGCCTATTCAGAATGGGGGAGAATCCGCTCAAAGAATTGCTAAAATCTGCGAGATGTATCTAGAATTTACAGGTTCAAAAGAAGCCTTTTTAAATCTATTGCCCACGAGTATTCAAAAGGAAACCTATGTCTAATCCATTACTTATTTTGGTTCAGGCACGCATGAATTCCTCGCGTTTTCCTGGGAAAATAATGAAGGAGGTCTTGGGAATTCCTTTGTTGATTCATCAACTCAATCGCATTGCTAGAATTAAAACAGTAGCTAAAATAGTGGTGATCACTTCAGACCAGCCATCAGATGATATTATTGAATCAACGTCTATAAAATATGGATATGAAGTTTTTAGGGGATCATTGTTAGATTTATTAGATCGACACTATCAGGCAGCTGTTTTTTATCAAGCGTCGACGATAGTGAAAATCCCTTCTGATTGCCCATTGATTGATACCGCTGTCATCGACCGAGTATTAAACTACTACTTCAAAAATGAGCAATCTTTTGATTATGTAAGTAACCTTCATCCCGCTTCTTATCCCGATGGAAATGATGTAGAAATTATGTCGTTTAAGGCATTGGAAAGAGCTTGGAAAGAAGCCGTTAGGCCATTAGAGCGAGAGCATACCACCCCTTATTTTTGGGAAAATCCAGACCTTTTTTCAGTGGGCAACGTAGTTTGGGAAACAGGTTTTACCTATGATATGTCGCATCGATTCACCTTAGATTATCCAGAAGATTACGCGTTTATTAATCAAGTGTATGAAAAATTATATCCAATAAACCCTCGGTTTACGTTGAAGGATATCTTGGATTTACTTGTTTTTGAACCAGAGATTTTTCAAATCAACCAATCCCTCGCAGGGGTAAATTGGTATCGAAATCATTTAGACGAATTAAAAACCATTCTGCCCAGTCAAACCAATTTATTATCATGAATGAAGAAAAAATTATAAAGCTTCAGCAGTTTGCAAAACGAGTTAGAAATCACATCGTTCCGATGGCATCCGATGGAGGCTGTTTTTTAGGGGCCTCTTTATCAGCGGTTGATTTATTAACTTATTTATATGTGGATCATTTAAATCTGCATAAAGGAAATTTAAAGGATGAAAACAGGGATTATCTGTTTTTATCAAAGGGACATGATGTGCCCGCTTTATATGGAATATTTGCAGAGCTTGGTTGGATAGAAGCGGACCGATTAAAAAATCATTTGTCCACAGAAGATCACATCTATTGGCATCCCAATCGGAACATTCCGGGAGTGGAATTCCATTCAGGTTCATTAGGCCAATTGCCTTCTGTGTCTATCGGGGTTGCGATGGACATCATCATTCGAGGAGGTGAAAATCGAGTTTATTGCGTTATGGGAGATGGGGAGTTGAACGAAGGATCTTGTTGGGAAGCTTTATTAGTAGCCAACGCATACAAACTAGACAATCTGACATTTATCATTGACCGGAATAATTTCCAAGCCAACATGGCCACGGAAGACTTAATTCCACTCGAGTCTTTAGTTGAAAAATTTGAGTCTTTTGGAATGATGACTCAAAGAATTGACGGACATGATTTCAATGCTTTAGAAAAAGCTTTCTCCAATATTAAGGGACAAACGGGTGCGCAAGTAATTATTTGTGATACGGTGCGCGGAAAGGGATTGCCTTCAATAGAAGCGCGTGCTGATCGTTGGTTTTGTAATTTTTCTCAACCCGAAATCCAAGAATTATTAGTGGAATTAAATGAAGGATTTGGGGCCAATTTAGTGGCTGAAACATTGGTTGTACGATAAATAATAAGATGATGACTTACGAAAAATTATTAGAAAAAACAGCTCTTGAGGATGATCGTTTTATTGTAATGACCGCTGAAAATCGCGCCTTAGTTCGCAATTTGCCAGCGTCTTTGGGCAACCGATTTATAGACACTGGGATTACCGAACAAACAATGTTAGGAGCTGCTGCAGGTTTAGCATTACGTGGTAGAAAACCAGTGGTACATGCGCTATCTGCTTTCCTAACCATGAGAGCTTTTGAGTTTACAAGGACTTCTGTTGGAATTGCCAATTTACCTGTCAAATTAAGCAGTTTTATTCCGGGAGTTTTATCGGATGGGAATGGACCTACTCACCAAGCGATTGAAGATATTTCCATCATGCGAGGAATTCCCGGCATGGAGGTTTTCGCACCTGCTGACGAAGAGGATTTGATTGAAATGTTGCCTCAGATATGGGCTACCGAAAGTCCAAGTTATGTCCGAATTAACACTCGGCCAGCGTTACTAAAGCATAAACCTTATGTTTTTGGTAAAGCTGAGCAAATATTTGAAGGAAAAGATTGCACGATTTTAACGTACGGTTTTATGCTGGAAGAAAGCATCAAGGCACACCAATTATTAAGTGATTTGGGCTTTCAAGTGGGCCTAGTTAATATACGAAATTTAAAGCCTTTCGACGGAGATTTAATTTCAAAATTGGCTAGCCAAACATCCTGTTTTATAACGATCGAAGATCATTTTTTAACAGGTGGTTTGTTCAGCATTTTAGCGGAATATTTAGTTAAAAACCAAATTCTAATTCCTACTCATTCGATCGCTTTTGAGGATCGTTGGTTTAAACCAGGCCGACTTGCCGAAGTCCTAGTTCATGAGGGTTTGGATGCTAAAAGTTTAGTCGAAAAAATACAAAATTTCATTCAAAAATAATTTACCATATGCCTAATTCTGTTCAATTTAACGAAGCCTTACCTAACATTTCAAAATCACTAGAAATGTATCAAAGGGGCTTAAAAGTTCAATCTCCCATTACTCAAACGTTGGCTAAAGGACCTGGGCAATTTTCTAAAGGTGTGGCACCGGTCTATTTGAAAAAAGGGAAAGGTGCACGTGTTTGGGATGTGGATGGGAATGAATACATCGACTTTAATATGGGCATAGGCCCATTGTCCCTTGGCTATTGCATCCCAGAAATTGCCGATGCAATTCAAGCCCAACTAAAAGACGGAATTACCTTTTCATTAATGCACCCATTAGAGGTGGAATTAGCTGAAATACTTCACGGAATTATCCCCAATGCAGAGGTGGTCAAATACAGTAAAACGGGTGCCGATGTAACTTCTGCTGCCGTACGAATTGCAAGAGCTTTTACGGGCCGCGATAAAGTATTTTGCTGCGGCTATCATGGTTGGCACGACTGGTATATCGGCATCACTTCCCGCAGCGGAGGCATCCCAGAGGGAATAAAGAATTTGAGTTTTACCTTTCCGTTTAATGATATAGAATCAATAAAAAATGCCTTAGACGAAACGGTTGCTTGCGTCATTTTGGAACCTTTTATTTTCGAAAAACCTCAAAATAATTTTCTTCAAGAATTAGCTGAAATTTGTAAGGCCAATGGAACCTTATTGATTTTTGATGAGATGTGGACAGGATTCAGAATAGCCCTGGGGGGCGCTCAGGAGTATTTTGGAGTGAAGGCGGATTTAGCTACTTTTTCTAAAGCCTGTGCGAATGGAATGCCTTTAGCTATTTTAACAGGAAGGAAAGATGTGATGTCGCTTTTCGAAAAAGATGTTTTTTCTTACACAACTTTTGGTGGTGAAGCTTTATCCTTAGCTGCATGCAAAGCGACCATTGAATTCATGCAAAAAAATGATGTGATAGCCGCTTTAAATAGTAAAGGAGAATGGATACAAAATGAATATAATAAGTTGGCCTCCTACCTAGGAATGTCAGAAATAACTTCATGTGTTGGGTATGCATGTCGGTCCATGCTTACCTATCAAGCAGAAGGTCAAAATCCATTGGCATTAAAAACATTTATGCAACAAGAACTCTTACAAAAAGGAATTCTTTGGGGAGGGTTTCATAACATTTCATATAGTCACTCAAAAGAAGATTTAGAATATACCATCAAAGCCTACGCAGAGATTTTACCTAGACTTAAAATCGCAATAGATAATAATCAAGTAGAATCACTGTTGAAAGGCGAATTATTAGAAGCGGTATTTAGAAAGATCAATGAACATAATATTAAACCCAAAAATGCATAGTCAAGACATGTTTAATTTAACGGGTAAAATTGCATTGGTTACCGGCGCATTGGGGCTCATTGGCAAGGAACATTGTAAGGCTTTGGCCCAGGCAGGCGCAACGGTTATTGTAGCTGATTTGTCTTTGGAGGCATGTGTAAATTTTGCATCTACGCTTGGGAATAATTCGAAAGGATTTGAACTTGAAATAACGGCAGAAAGCGAAGTTGAAAAATGTGCAGATTGGATAGAAAAGGAATTTGGCCGATTGGATATTTTGGTCAATAATGCAGCTATCAATGATCATTTTCAGACCTCAGCGGATTTGCTACGCTTATCTTCCTTCGAGAATTATCCGGTCGACATGTTTCAAAAATCATGGGAAGTAAACGTGAAAGGATTATTTCTATGTGCCCAAAAGTTCGGAAAAATTATGTTGAAAAATAAGCAAGGTAGCATCATTAATATTGCGTCTACTTATGGAATAGTAGGGCCAGATCAGTCTTTGTATCAAGATGAAAAGGGCCAACAATTATTTTTTAAGACACCGGCTTATCCAACGACCAAGGGAGCCGTTATAAACTTCACCCGATATTTAGCGGCCTATTGGGGAGAGCAAGGGATTCGAGTAAATACCCTGTCACCTGGGGGTGTAGAAAATGGACAAACAGATTTTTTTATGCAACAATATTCAGCAAAAACACTTTTAAAGCGCATGGCTAAACCAGATGATTATGCAGGTGCTTTAGTGTTTCTAGCCAGTGACGCCGCTGCTTACATGACAGGAGCTAATCTGGTCGTCGACGGAGGATTTACAGCAATTTAAGATGGAAGATTTACAGATAAAACTAGCAAAAATAAAATGGGTATTGACTGACTGTGATGGTGTCCTTACCGATGGAGGAGTATATTATGGAGAACAAGGTGAATACCTGAAAAAGTTTAATATTCGAGATGGAATGGGGGTGGAAAGGCTGAGGACTTTAGTTCAAGTACCAACGGGCATTATTACAGGAGAATCTTCTCCATCAGTAGTTAAAAGGGCAGAAAAATTAGGTATCACTGAGTTGAATTTAGGGGTTAAGGAAAAGAAGGGAGTGGTTAATCGGATCCTTAAAAGGTACTATTTGAAAAAGGAAGAGTTAGCGTATATTGGGGACGATGTAAACGACTTGGTCGTAAGATCCTTAGTAGGTATGTTTTTTTGTCCTGCAGATGCTTTGCCCCAAGTTAAAGCGGAAGCTGATGTAGTTTTAACGCTTGACGGCGGTAGAGGTTGTTTCCGCGAAATGGCGGAAATGATTATTCAAGCCAAAACAAAAGATTAACTAGCACTGTAATTTTTTAGGCCAATAATGCCCACGATGATTAATGTCATAAAGAAAAATTCCATTAGAGACGTGGATGTTTTAAAGATAAAAATATCGCAAATTTTAATCATTACTAATGAAAATGCAGTCCATACCGCTATGGCGGTGGACGTAGGAATATCTTTTAAGGCCAACGATAAAAAGTAAATATTGCCGCCGCCTGAAATGATGTAAGCTAAAAATGGAACTAGTTCCGTTCCTACCGATTTACTCATAAGCGAATCTGCTTGGTAGGCGTTTTTCAATTGGCTGAAATTCATGTATTTCAAAGCATAGGTCCAACCTGTTTCGAAAATTGCCGCGATCAGTATATTAATCCAAGGTTTTATCATCTTATTTATTTTCTTTTAAATCCTCGAAATACCAACGGTAGATCGCGTAAATATGTTGGCGGATGTAACCCTTCGGATACTTATAATACAAACCCCAAAAGCGTGGTTTTTCCTTCGTCTCATAAAGAGTTCCAAACATAACATCCCAAATACTAAACTTAGTTGCAAAGTTAGCATGAAATACTTCTTTGTGGTTGGCATGATGCCACAAATGAAATTCAGGACCATTTAAAATGTATTTTAATCGGCCAAAAGTGAAATTGACATTCGCATGAATGTACATGCCCCACAAGCCGTCAATGAGTCCTTTGATGGGAATTACCACCGGGTCAGCGCCCAAAAGAAAAATGGGCAAAAATTCAATGGTTTGATTAATTAAGATTTCAATGGAATGCGACCTAGCACCTGCAATCCAATCAATGTATTTATTGGAATGATGCGCTTCATGTGTGCGCCATAGGAGTTTATTGGCATGCTGCCAGCGATGAAACCAATAGATATATAAATCATGCGTGATCAGAAAAAATAGAACTTGCCAGCCAATCGGCCAGTTACTTACTTTCGGAAAATCGCCCCAAGAAATGGAGGAATGTATGGGAGCAATGATGTAATCAAAAATGAGTATTTTCAAAAAAAAGCTTTGGACTAGCGTATAGCCAATAAAGTCAGTCCAAAAGCCTTCTCTGAAAAAAGGAATTCCCCTTCGGTAGGGGAATTTCCTTTCTAAATAGATAAGCACGACACTTCCAATCACCAGAAGTATGGCGCAGATTTCTACTGCATTCAATTGCATAAGCTTATGCTTTTTCCATTAACCTGTTCTCGGTAATGTTGACACGAAGCTTTTTCATAGGACCTACTTCACTCTCATATACTTTTTTGATTCCATCACCTAATCCTAATTCTGTGTCACGGATGTCTTTCACAAGTTTAACAAATCCTTGTGGCTCAACCGATGCCGCATGATCAGAACCCCACATAGCACGGTCTAATGTGAAATGTCTTTCAACGAATTCAGCTCCTAATGCCACGGCAGAAACCGTCGGACTTAATCCAGTTTCATGTCCTGAATATCCAATGATGTATTCTGGATACAAATCTTTTAACGTTTGAATCATCTTCAAATTTAATTCCTCTGGTTTACACGGGTATGCTGATGTTGAATGAGCGATCATCAAAGGATAATCTCCATATTCACGAATTAATTCCACTGCAAAAATGATTTCATCTACACGAGACATACCTGTTGAAATCATGATAGGTCTACCAGTTTCACATATCTTTCTGATTAATTGGTCATCAGTTAATGAAGCGGAGGCTAATTTATACATGACAGGCTCAAAGTTCTCCATAAAATCTACCGATGGCTCATCCCAAGCAGAGGCAAACCAATCAATTCCCAGGGATTTGCAATAGGCGTCAATTTCAGAATATTCTAACGCACCAAATTCGGTTTTTCTCTTGTAATCAATGTAAGTCATCGGACCCCAAGGAGTCTCTCTCATGATTTCCCATTGATCTTTAGGAACACAAATTTCAGGGGTACGCTTTTGGAATTTTACAGCGTCCACTTTGGCCTCAACCGCCGCGTCGATTAATAATTTAGCAGTTTCTAAAGAACCATTATGATTGATTCCAATTTCTGCAATGATGTAACATGGGGAACCATTCCCTATTTCTTTTCCAGTGTTTAGTGTAATTTTTTTCATTGCTTATGTTGTATATGTATGGTAATTATTTTTGAAAGTTCCGTCTGAGAATAAATCAATAATGGCGTAGCCGGGTTGGGTTTGTTGGTAATTTCCACCCCACCATGCCCCACTGACTGCACCATTGCAGCAATATGCGATTCCATTATATTCTACTCGATCCAATAAGTGTATATGGCCACTGATGGCCAATTTTACATTAGGGTATTTGAGAAATAAATCTTTTAATTCTGTGGCATCTTCATGCATCCATTTTCCTGGGATATTCCATTGGTTTTTTTCAAAACGCTTCCCATCGAAAAATATACATGCGGATAAAATTGGAATGTGAGAGACAATCATGGTGGGTTTATTAGCTGGGATTTTAGCCAGCTCATTTTTCAACCAGTCCATTTGCTCTTCATCTATTTTTCCAGTATACCAGCGACCTTCTTTATCAGGACTAATGCTATCTAAACTGATTAGATGCCAGAAGCCTAAATCTTTTGAATAATATCTGTGGGATTCTTTCAACTCGTCAAGTGCCCATTTTTTCCCATCCTCGATGCTTGAGATATTTTCTGATTTGCACCAGATGTCATGATTTCCTAAGGACTGAACAATGGGAACTGATAGCTCATTTTTCAATACATCATGCCATAGTCTCCATTGTTTTTCTGCTACTGCGCGACCACCTCGATGTGCATCCATGATGGAATCGCCACTATTTAAAATTAAGTCAGGCTGCTGTTCTAAATTCTGAATGTGATGCAAGCACTTCGCAAATCCTTTTGAGGCTCCTATCAAGGGCATCATGTGTACATCAGTAATATGCGCAATTCGGAAGGATTTTTTTGAAGTCGACGCTTCAGCAAAGGCACTCAATTTAGGGACTGTTATTGCACTTGCAATTAAACCCAAAGATCTTAATATAGAAGATCGTCTATTCATCTTGAGAGATTTAAATCTCTACAAATTTCCATATCAAATATTAACTAATGATCGTTAAAAATTTAAGAAAATGTTATGAATTAATGGGTAATAGATACCAAATATTAACGCGCTGTAAAGAGAATATTAAGCGCTTTTTAAGGGACTGATTTGAAGCAATTTGGCTATTCTTTTTAAGAAAAAATCAGAGATTTCTAATTTATTTTTCTGGGTTTTGGTTTTAATTAAGCTCTCCAATTGTTCACTAATTTTTAAACTTGTCTTTTGCGCCCACACCTCATATTCATTATTTTCCAACCTATTGTGGATTAAATAATCTTTAAAAATTTCTAGATCAAAACTTTTAGCCGCAATTCCAGCCCCAGAAATCTCCCCATCATAGGCATTGATCATCTGCTCAATGTGGTTAGGTACCGGAACCATCATGACAGGTTTTTTAAGGTACATGGCTTCAGCCACCGACTCAAAACCAGCTGTTGAAATTAGGCCCGCACAAGTGGACATTTTTGCTAAATATTTCTCGGCGTCAATTGGATGGAAGGTTAGATTTTTACTAGGGCTAAATACATCCTTTTTCTCCGGATGATCCCAAAAACAATCCAACGTTATTTCTTTGTTCTTTTCTGCCCAAGAAATAATTTGATCCGCTAACTTATAATGCGTTACATACATGAGCCAAGATTTACCAGCTACGGGGACAATCTTTTTTACCTCTTGGCGCAATAAAGGAGGTACCACATAAATATTTTTTTCCAAATCATCAGGCATTTCTCTAAACGAAAGTCCTAGGAATTTTTTAGATCCAATGGCCGTAACTTTGGTATTCAGATTTAATAAAAATTGATCAAATCTCTTTTCAGGGATGGATGTAAAATGCCGATTCAATAATAAATATTGATGGCCTATCGACATGCATGGGACCTTAGACCCTGTCTTAAGGAAATATAAACCTGTAATGGATTCGTAAAAATTAACGATGCCGTCTGGTTGAAGCTCATCCACAAATTTTTCTAAGGAGGTGGCACTTTTACAATAAGTATTAAATTTTGTAATGGCCTGCATCGCCGTTTTACCCAATTGCACCGAATTCCCATTGCCATAGCTTATGGAAGGGCTTTCATATTTTATCAAAGGAACATCTCCAATAAATTCAGTAAAAAATGAAGGAATTTTACGGCCCTCAAAAGAACCTACCGCATATCCTACGACCTCATGCCCCGCTTCCCTCGCGATCTGCGTCATGGAAATCGCTTGTGTTAAATGGCCCCTTCCTTCTCCCTGAACAGTGAAAATAAATTTTCCCATGGAGTTATAACTTAATTTCTTCAGTTGTTTGGTCATCCCAAATCTCCTCGAGTTCTTTCTCTAAATTGTAATTTGGATATTGGATAATGGACCATTCCCCTTCATGTGTTTCAACTAAAGCCGTTAAAGACTCTACCCAATCCCCAGAATTCATGTAGATGATTCCATTGATTTCCTTGATTTCAGCTTTATGGATGTGCCCACAAATAATCCCATCTGCCTGCTTTGCCTTCGCTAATTCAGCTAATTTCTCTTCAAAATCGGAAATGAAATTGACCGCCGCTTTCACTTTTTGTTTGATGGTTTGTGACAGTGAGAAATAGGGGAGACCTCGCCAATCGCGATATTGGTTGTACCATTTATTTAACCAAAGCAAAAAGGTATATCCAATGTCACCCAAATACGCTAACCATTTCATTTGACTTGTGATGCTATCAAAAATATCTCCATGCGTGATGAAGAACTTTTTTCCAAAACTCTTCAACATATAATCTTGACGGATTGAAAATTGCTTTCCTATTTTTAAAGGCAGTACCTGCTCTAAAAAATCATCGTGATTGCCCCTTAAGTAAATGACTTCAGTATCCCAAGAATCCATCATTTTAAGGACAGCTCTAAAAAAAGAAGTGTGCTTCTTTTTCCATGACCCGCCTTTCTTTAATTGCCAGCCGTCAATGATGTCTCCATTGAGAATTAACTGATGACAAGAATTTGCTTTGAGGAATTGATTGACTTCCGCAGCCTTAGCTCCCTTGCTACCCAAATGCAAGTCGGAAACAACAATCGTTTTGTAAGTGGGTTGTACATTGCGACCCATATGTTCGAATTTGGTAGCCCAAAGCTATAAACTCAAAATAAACGAATGGTTAACAGAACGTTAAGAGTGGGTAAATAAATTATTTCGCATACTGTTAAGCTTTACTAACTTTTCAAAAGTTAGTAAAGCTACAGTATGAAAATTTAAAATCGCTTTAAAATAATGGAATATCAACTAGTCGATATTCGCTATTTCTAATTTGGGAGCAAGGGTATAAATGATGGCCCAGGCGATGATATACGCACTTCCGCACATCAAAAAGATGATGTTGTAACCATCATTGATGTTACCTAACAGCTTATATTTATCTAATAAAATACCGACAATAAAAGGAAAGAAAATACCACCTACCGAGCCTGCCATTCCCCCAATACCAATAATTGAACTAACCGCTTTCTTAGGAAACATGTCTGTCGCTATGGAGTATATGTTGGCACTCCAAGCCTGATGTGACGCTGCCGCCAACGAAATTAATGCTACGGCTTGCCAGATGTTATCACAGTAACGAGCCAACATAATCGGCACCACGGCAAGAGCAAATCCCAACATGGTAAATTTACGAGCCTTAAATGAAGGCCAACCTTTATTAATTAAATAACCTGAAAGCCATCCTCCCCCAATACTACCAATCGTAGTGGCAGTATACACAATGATTAATTCTAAACTCGGCTTTTTTAAATCCAACTGGAAGCGCTCAGAGAAATAGGAAGGCAACCAAAATAGGAAAAACCACCAAATGGGATCCGTAAACATTTTACCAAAAACGAAGGCCCAAGTTTGTCTAAACCCAAATAATTTGGCCCATTTAACAGGCTCTTGGTTCTCATCTTTTTCTTCTTTATCCGCATGGATATAATCAAATTCTTCTTTTGATAAAGACTTGTGTTTGGATGGCACCTCATAATAAAACCACCAGAATATCAACCAAACAAAACCAATAGCTCCCGTGGCGATGAACGCCATTTCCCAACCATAGGCACCTAAAATCCAAGGCACTAAAATCGGAGCGGCAACGGCACCTATATTGGCCCCAGAATTAAATATTCCAGTCGCCAGCGCACGTTCGTTTTTAGGAAACCATTCAGCCGTAGTTTTAATGGCAGCGGGAAAATTACCTGCCTCACCTAAACCTAATAAACCTCGCATAAATGCAAAACTCAATGTACCCGTAGCCATGGCATGCAGCATCGCAGCGATACTCCAAACGATGATGGAAATGGTATAACCTAATTTGGTCCCGATGCGATCTATGATTCCACCAAATCCTAAAAGGCTGATGGCATAAGCCGCTTGAAATGTAATAACGATATTAGAATAATCGGACTCTGACCAATTAAACTGATCTTCCAATACAGGTTTTAATAATCCGATAACCTGCCGATCCAGATAATTGATTGTGGTAGCGAAAAAAAGCAATGCGCAAATTCGCCAGCGATAAGTTCCTATTTTATTCATGGTTTAGAGTGTTTTTGAGGCTAATGTTATAGGCCTCGGTAAATTTTGATTAAGTCTGAAATTGTATTTGAAATAGATTGGTAATCTTTTTTGGCAATCAAATCTGCGGGAAATAATTGAGATCCCATCCCTACTGCTGCAGCTCCAGCCCCAAACCAAGAGGACAAGCTTTCTTTGTTTGGTTCCACACCACCCGTTACCATAATTTTGGTTTTTGGCATCGGCCCCTTGATCGCTTTCACAAATCCAGGTCCGACCACATTCCCAGGAAATATTTTGACATATTTCGCTCCCAAGATTTCAGCATTTCGAATTTCGGTTAACGTCATGGTGCCTGGCATCCAAGGAATATCATGTTTAGCACACACTTCGCCCACTTCTGGAGTCGTAAAAGGTTGCAGCATGAAATCAGCACCCATGGCGATGAATTCATTCGCTTGTTTAGCATCATAAATCGTCCCAATACCCAAAACTAAATCAGGACATTCCTTCTCGCAATAGTCAATCAACTTAGCAAAAATGGCAGGAGCTTCCGCACCCCGATTCGTAAATTCAAATACGCGAATGCCCCCGTCATAACAAGCCTTTAAAACCTGTTGGGCCACCGTTAAATCGGCATTGAAAAACAATGGGACGATAGGAGTTTCTTCTATCCGACTATATACTATACTTGACGCATTTCTTGCCATAATTATCTTTTTAATCGACCCGATAAATCACCATTCATCACAGTTTCTATCTCATCTAAATTTGCTAAATTAATGTCTCCTTCAATCGTATGTTTTAATGCTGATGCAGCCACCCCAAAAGAAAGAGATTTAGCTTCATCAAAATAAATTAAATTTCCATAAATATATCCGGCCATAAAAGCATCCCCACCACCAATTCGGTCAACAATCTGGCTGATTTCCACCGTTTCAGATTTAATGGATTTTGTGCCATTAAATGAAGCGGCTGAAAGCGTATTTTGTGAGGCTGATATTTGACCTCTTTTAGTATTAATGATTTTTTTAAGTCGAGGAAAACGCGTCATAATTTGCTTACATACAGACTCCCAACCACTTTTTGTTGACCCATCAGGAACAATCCCTAAAATATCATCTGCATCACCTTTTCCACAAACAATGATATCACACCCTTCAATCAATTCAGGCATTACCTCCTGAACCGTTTTTCCATATTGCCATAAGTTTTTTCGGTAGTTGACATCCGCAGAAACTGTAATGCCCATTTCATTGGCCACCGCAATAGCATCTCGTACCGCTTGAGCCGCCGATTCAGAGATCGCAGGGGAAATTCCTGTCCAGTGAAACCAACAAGCATCTTTGAAAATTTCGTGCCAATTAAAATCAGACGGATCTAAATTAGCAAAGGCTGAATCAGCCCGATCATAAGTTACTTGGATAGGGCGCATCGCAGCGCCAAATTCGACAAAATATAGGCCTAAGCGACCTTCGCCAAATTGAATTTCTGAGGTGTCAACACCCACTCGAGCATAATACCCAGCGGCTGCCTTCCCTAATTCATTGGCAGGAAATTTTGTAACATGCGTGGCCGGTATACCTAAATGTGCTAAACCTCCCGCTACATTGGCTTCACCGCCACCAAAAGTAAGATTTAAACTTTGAGATTGAATGATTTTTCCATATCCCGGAGGACTGAATCGACCCATAATTTCCCCAAACGTAACAACTTTTTTCATGCTTTATTCAAAGTTAAAAAATTCAGACGCATTCGTATATGAAATGTCTTTGACCAATTTACCCAACCACTCAATATCTGCTGGCAATTCGCCATTCTCCACATCTTGGCCCATTAAATTACAAAGGATTCTTCTAAAATACTCATGTCTAGGGAAAGAAAGGAAACTTCGCGAGTCGGTCAACATCCCCACAAAATGGCTCAACAAGCCCATGTTGGATAAGGCGTTGATCTGTCTTTCCATTCCGTCTTTTTGATCCAAAAACCACCAACCAGAACCAAATTGCATCTTTCCTACAATGGTTCCGTCTTGGAAATTACCCGTCATAGTCGCTAATAATTCATTATCACCCGGATTTAAATTATATAAAATAGTTTTAGCTAACTGGTTTGTCGAATCTAAATGATTTAAAAATTTGGACAATGGTTTCGCTTGTTCAAAATCTCCAATGGAATCAAATCCAGTATCCGGTCCCAAAGAACCTAAAAGTCTCGCGTTGTTATTTCTCAAGGCACCCAAATGGAACTGTTGGGTCCATCCTTTGGCATGATCTAAATGAGCAAAATAAACGAGCATCGCCGATTTAAACTGCCATTTTTCATGATCTGAAACGTTGGTCCCAGAAACTAATTGGCCAAAAATCTTTGCTATCTGCTCTTCCGTATAATCTTCTGCATAAATATGCTCCAATCCATGATCACTTAATCTTCCTCCACAAGCATGGAAATAATCATGGCGCTCCCCAATGGCTTTTTTATACGTAGATAAATCTTGGATACCATAACCAACGACCTGCGCCAATGATGTAACATAGGAATTAAACGTGGCCACATCATCCACAGCCATCGCCTTATCAGGACGAAAAGTAGGCAACACTTTGATTGCATAGCCACTCGCTTTTATTTGTTTATGATAGCCTAAATCATCAATTGGATCATCGGTTGTGCATAAAACTTTTACATTCATTTTAAGCAATAAGTTTTTGACCGAGTATTCTGGCGTTTTCAATAAGGCGGCACAATGGTCATAAATTCGTTTGGCAGAGGCAGAATTTAAAACTTCAGTTACCCCAAAATACCTTTGCAATTCCAAATGCGTCCAATGGTACAAAGGATTACGCATGGTATATGGAACGGTTTCCGCCCATTTCATAAATTTTTCTTCGTCGCTCGCATTTCCTGTGATGTATTTCTCATCCACTCCATGTGCTCGCATCGCTCGCCATTTGTAATGATCGCCATACAACCACGCTTGAGTTATATTATCAAACTGATGATCATCCGCAATTTGTTGAGGGACTAAATGATTGTGGTAATCAATGATGGGCATCTCGGCCGCATATTGATGGTATAAAGTCTGGGCTGTTGGCGATTGCAACAAAAAATCTTGATCTAAAAACGCTTTCATATTGTATGGTTAACCTCAATAAATTTATAAATACTTCGATACTGCTGCCTCAAATCCTGGCAACGCACTTAAATCCTCTCCCCACAATGTTTTATCAGCTAAAACTTTTGTTAAATTGAAGTCCTTCCAAGCCTCGTGGAAATATCCAGCGTAGTCACATTGAATTGGATAGAATTCCCCATTTGAGTCCCCAAAATACTTGCCATTTTCTTCCTTAACCGAATGCATAAACTGCAAATATGCGGCAAATCCCATGCAAAATAATTCAGGTGCTTTGCCAAATATTTGATAATAATTCAGCAATAATGGGACATTTCTCATCCGCATTTTGGTCGTATATTGAACCGTAATATCGATGAGTTTATGTTGGATAAATGGATTTCTAAAACGATCTAAAACCGCTCTTCCAAATCGGTCAGCGACTTTAAAATCCATTTTATAAGGGATGGCTAAGGCTAATTCACTGAGCATCAAATTCATAATTAATTTGCTTAGGTAACTATTGGCCATCACTTCTTTAACCAATCTGAAACCTAATAAATAGGACATGCCACACATAAATGTGTGCGTTCCATTTAATAAACGAAGCTTTAATTCCCGGTAGATTTCAATGTCTTCTGCAATCACTACACCTTTGTCGGCCGCCGCAAATCCCAAGATTTTCTTAACCTCAGCTCCACCTTGAATCGCCCATAAACTATATACTTCTGAAATAATCATCAGCGAGTCATCATAACCCAATTGGCCCAAAATGGCTGTTGACGTAGCTGAATCTGGACTTCCCGGTACGATTCGATCCACTAATGAATTGCAAAAATGATTAGACTCTGTAAGCCAAGAAACAAATTCCGGCGACAAAGAATGATCAGCTGCTAAGCGCAAAACAATGCCTTTTAAAATATCTCCATTATTGATAATTAATTCCGTGGGGATGATGACCATTCCGGCTGAGCTTGCACCAGCGAAATGTTGCCAGCGCGCATGTAGGAAAGCTAAAAGCTTAGCTGGATAGGAGCTAGGACATGCTGCAGTAATGGAGTCATTGGCCACATATTGAATGCCGACCTCAGTCGTATTTGAAAATATGATTTGCATATCCGGGCTTGTTGCGCAAGCCATAATCGAATCCCATTCTTTTGAAGCAGTTAGCGTTCTGGAAATGGAGGAATTGATGATATACTCTTCTACTTCTTTGCCTTCGTCGATTCCTTTGATGCAATGAGTAAATAATCCATCTTGTGTCTCAAAAGCATCTGCATCTCCTTTGGATGTCGATTTAACTACAACGATCCGGCCTTTAAATTGGCCCGAACGATTTGCCTTGTCTACAAAATAATCACATAGTCCACGAAGCAGAACTCCGGTACCAAATTGCAATATTTTTTCAGGGTAATCGAATACTTCTGCTTTGGGAAGTGCGATGGGTGTTTTGGTGTTGATGTCACCAGAATGAATCAAAGATTTATTTAAAATAGGCATGGCCATTATGTAAATTGGAAAATGAATTGCTTTATCATAGTTAAAGCAATCTAAAGGTAATCTTTACCTATAAATTAGCAAAAAAATAAAGCTTTTTGATGAAATAAAAACCTAAAACGTTTACGCTTCGCCTATGGGCCCGTTGTAATTCATAGGAAATTGGTATCCTGAATCTTCTCCTTCTTTCATGATAGCTCCATGATTCTCTTCGAATTTTTGAATATTTTCCTGCAAAGCTAACATCAGTCGGTAAGCGTGATCCGGGGTCATCACCACACGTGACTTAACTTTTGCTTTTGGAATTCCGGGCAATATCCGAATAAAGTCGATGACAAATTCAGAGGGAGAATGAGCGATGAGCGCTAGGTTTACATAGGAACCCTCCGCCATTTCTTCGGGTAGTTCTATGTTTAATTGGTTTTCTTCTGGGTTATTTGACATGATTATGGGGGTTAAAATGGGAGATAGTTCAATGTAAATCTTTATGTAAAGATAATAACATTGTTTTAATCCGTGGATGATCGAAACAATGATATAGGATCATTCGTGTAATAAGTAAATGAAGAGAGAAAAGAAGACAAGATTATTCTTTAATTAATAATTATTTGGAGAAATCATAAATGATGGTATGTTTGTATCAAATACTATTCTAACCCTAATATTCTATGTCATACAATTTATCTCTAACTACTGATTTCGATTTTAGCTTAAAAGAAATCCAAATTATTGAATTGATTCAAAAAGGTTTTAGTTCCAAAGAGATTGCTGATCAATGGTCTCTTTCTGAGTGCACTATCAAGCGGCATCGACATAACATTGCTGAAAAAGTAGACACCTTGGGAAAAGTGGCTTTCAGAAAATGAAAATAAACTAACGGCAGAAGCTATGTATTGATTTAATCGAAAGATTATATTGGGAAAGGTCAATTCAATCATTGCAAGATTTAAACAATTGTATACATTTTAGTTAATTTAACTTTTACTTTTACTAACCATTATTATGATGAATGGAATAATTCAGTTCAACAAATTGCCTTGGATTTTACGGTTTATAATTCCTACCAAAATAGATGTTGATGGAATAAAATACCCATTAAACCATACAATTGATCTAATGGGGATGGCCAAATCTTATGGTCATTATAGATTAAAATTAATTTTTTTTGGGTTTCTTAAATCAAGAGCCACTATTATTGAAGCAAATCAGAAGTCTAAATGGTTGAGCATTATCTTTCGAATTGATAATTGGTTTTATTATTTAATTGTATATTCTGCATTATCATTTTTATTATTCTATAAGTCAGATTTTGGGGCTGTTTTACCTTTCATAATTTGCTTGTTTGTCCTTACTATTTTCGCTGAATTATTAATAAAGTTTGTGTATTTAAAAGAAGTAAACTCAGATTAAATTTAAAGCAATTTTTTTAGAATAGTATAGCAAGTACTCACAAAAAAGCCCCTCCATTTTCATGAAGGGGCTTTTAAGTCTAATTTAAGTCAATTAGTTTTCAACAGAAGCGCGATATGATTCGGTAGCTGCCTCTGTTTCGGCGGCTACTTTTTTCGCTTCTAATTGCCTTAATTCATCAACCGAAGTCACTAAGATGTCTTTGTAACGACGAAGACCCGTTCCCGCAGGGATTAAATGTCCTACGATTACGTTCTCTTTCAAGCCATCTAAAGTATCTACTTTAGCACGAATCGAAGCCTCAGAAAGTACTTTCGTAGTTTCTTGGAACGATGCCGCAGAGATGAATGATTCTGTTCCTAAGGACGCTTGTGTGATACCTTGCAAGTTAGCAGATGATACCGCCGCAGCTGCATCACGCACTTTCATGATTTTCATATCACGACGTTTTAAAGATGAATTCTCATCACGTAATGCACGTGCTGATAAAATCATTCCCGCCTTATATTTCTCAGAATCTCCCGCTTCTATAATGACTTTCTTATCTAAGATCAAATCATTTTCCTCACGGAATACGAAACGATCTACATTTTGTCCTTGCAAGAATTGGGTATCACCTGGTTCTAAAATTTCAACTTTTTGCATCATTTGACGTACAATACATTCAATATGCTTATCATTGATTTTTACACCTTGTAGACGATATACATCTTGGATTTCATTCACTAAATATTCCTGAACGGCTGTTGGCCCTTTAATTTTCAAGATATCTGAAGGCGTAATCGCACCATCAGAAAGTGGAGTGCCCGCACGTACGAAGTCATTGTTTTGTACCAAAATGAATCGAGTCAATGGCACTAAATAATGACGCTCAGTTCCTTCTTTTGGCGTTACGATAATTTCACGGTTACCACGTTTGATGATACCATATGAAATTACTCCGTCAATTTCAGAAACAACCGCTGGGTTAGAAGGGTTACGCGCCTCAAATAATTCCGTTACACGAGGAAGACCCCCTGTAATATCACGTGTTTTACCCGCAGCCCGAGGAATCTTAGCGATAATTTGACCCGCCTTAATTTTATCCCCAATGCTGATCGCTAAGCGCGCTCCTACCGGTACGTTATACACTAAATCTTCTTTGCCTTTTGATACAACAAGTACAGATGGATTTTTAGTCTTATCCTTAGATTCGATAATCACCTTCTCACGCATACCTGTTTGCTCATCCGCCTCTTCTTTGTAGGTATTGTTTTCTTCAATTGCCTCAAATTCAATTTTACCTTCAGCTTCAGAAAGAATCACCGCATTGTATGGATCCCAAGCACAAATCTCGTCTCCCTTCTTCACTGTTTGGCCTTCCTTCACACGTAAGAATGAACCATAAGGAATGTTAGAAGAAATTAATATTTGCTTATTTGCTGGATTTAAGATTTGAATCTCACCCGAACGACCCATTACGATTTCCACTGGATTTCCTTCCGCGTCAGTCGAACTTACCGAACGAACTTCTTCAAAATTCAAAACTCCATCAAATTTCGCTTTCACGCTCGCATCTAATGAAACGTTTTGTGCAGTACCCCCCACGTGGAATGTACGTAATGTCAACTGCGTTCCGGGCTCACCAATGGACTGAGATGCAATTACACCTACAGCTTCACCTAAATTAACCATGGCCGCAGTAGCTAAGTTACGTCCGTAACATTTAGCACAAACACCACTTCTCGTTTCACAAGTTAATACCGAACGAATTTCAACCGATTCAATCGAAGTTTCATCAATGTGATTCGCCACTATTTCAGTGATTTCGTCGCCTGAAGCAACAATCAACTCTCCTGTAATTGGATCATACACATCATGTATCGAAACACGACCTAAGATACGCTCAGATAATGGTTCGATGATTTCCTCATTATCTTTCAATGGGAACACTTCGATACCACGTAACGTACCACAATCCTCTTCATTTACAATCACATCTTGAGCTACATCATGTAAACGACGAGTCAAGTAACCAGCATCCGCAGTTTTTAAAGCAGTATCTGCCAAACCTTTACGCGCACCGTGTGTTGAAATAAAGTATTCTAATACGTCAAGACCTTCTTTAAAGTTAGAAAGGATCGGGTTTTCAATGATCTCGCCAATCGAACCTTGTAAGTTCTTTTGAGGTTTTGCCATCAAACCACGCATACCACCTAGTTGACGAATCTGCTCACGAGAACCACGAGCTCCCGAGTGCATCATCATGTAGATTGCATTAAATCCTTGGTTATCCTCCTCCATTTGCTTCATTAACGTCTCAGTGATCTTCGAGTTAACTTTAGTCCAAATGTCAATAACCGCATTGTAACGCTCGTTATCTGTGATTAAACCCATTAAATAGTTATCCCAAACCGCTTGAACATCTGCCTGCGCCTTCTTCACTAACGAAGCTTTTTCCGCAGGAATTTGAACGTCACCTATACCCATCGATAAACCACCATGGAAGGCTTGTTGGAATCCTAATTCTTTAATATCATCCAAGAATTGTGCCGTACGAGCCATTCCGCAAATCTTATGAACTTGTGAAATGATTTGTTGCAATTTCTTCTTGGTCAACAATTCATTGATATATCCCACAGCTTCTGGAACACATAAGTTGAACAATACACGGCCAGCCACAGTTTCCACCATTTCTTGCGCTAATGTACCATCGTCCTTACGTACCGTAGCTTTCACCACGATGTTTGCATGCTTAGATAATTTCTTCTCATTTAAGGCGATAACAACCTCCTCAAAACCATAGAAACGAGATCCTTCACCATCCACTTTATGGTCTGGAGTAGATTTACGTCCTTTAGTCACATAATATAATCCCAAAACCATGTCTTGAGATGGTACCGTAATAGGAGCACCATTCGCAGGGTTCAAGATGTTATGAGATGCAAGCATCAACAAAGAGGCTTCCAAAATAGCTTCATGTCCTAAAGGAACGTGAACGGCCATCTGGTCACCGTCAAAGTCAGCATTAAATGCCGTACAGGTTAATGGATGCAATTGGATTGCTTTTCCTTCAATTAATTTCGGCTGGAACGCTTGGATACCCAAACGGTGCAACGTAGGAGCACGGTTTAAAAGAACTGGGTGTCCTTTCATCACGTTTTCCAAAATATCCCAAACCACTGGATCTTTACGATCAACAATTTTCTTCGCCGACTTAACCGTTTTTACGATTCCTCGCTCGATCAACTTACGGATAACAAATGGTTTGAATAACTCAGCAGCCATATCTTTTGGAAGACCACATTCGTGCATTTTTAATTCTGGACCTACGACAATAACCGAACGACCTGAATAATCCACACGCTTACCTAATAAGTTTTGACGGAAACGACCTTGCTTTCCTTTCAACATATCAGAAAGAGATTTTAAGGCACGGTTACCTTCAGAACGAACCGCATTTACTTTACGTGAGTTGTCAAATAAACTGTCGACAGCCTCTTGCAACATACGCTTTTCATTACGCAAGATTACTTCTGGTGCTTTGATTTCGATCAAACGCTTCAAACGGTTGTTGCGGATAATCACACGGCGGTATAAATCATTTAAGTCAGAAGTCGCAAAACGACCTCCATCCAATGGCACCAATGGACGTAATTCTGGTGGGATTACAGGAACCATTTTAATGATCATCCACTCAGGACGATTATCAATACGACCTACCGACTCGCGGAAAGCTTCTACCACCTTTAAACGCTTTAAAGCCTCAGCTTTACGTTGTTGAGATGATTCAGTATCAGCCGAGTGACGTAAATCAGCAGATAAACTATCTAATTCGATGCGTGTCAACAACATATTTAATGCGTCTGCACCCATTTTAGCAATAAATTTCTGTGGATCCTCATCTGGAAGATGTTGGTTCTCACGAGGCAATTTATCTAAGATATCTAAGTATTCATCTTCGGTAAGGAAATCAAGGTATTGACTACCGATTTTTCCTTCTTCAGCATACATACCTGCTTGGATAACGACATAGCGCTCATAATAAATGATTTGATCTAATTTCTTAGTTGACAAACCAAGCATATAACCGATTTTGTTCGGTAAACTACGGAAGTACCAAATGTGAGCTACTGGAACCACCAACTCGATGTGTCCCATACGTTCACGACGTACTTTTTTCTCCGTAACTTCCACGCCGCAACGGTCGCAGATGATTCCTTTATATCGGATTCTTTTATATTTCCCACAATGACATTCCCAGTCTTTTGTAGGTCCAAAGATACGCTCACAAAATAAACCGCCCATTTCTGGTTTGTAAGTACGGTAATTGATCGTCTCTGGCTGGGTTACTTCCCCATTTGAACTTTCTAGAATTGACTCCGGCGATGCCAATGAGATGGTCACTTTTTGGAAATCGCTATTCAGTTTTCTCGTCTTTTTAAATGACATTTTCTTTGTATTTTATTGGAAAATGAACTCTTTATAAGGGCCTAAGCCCTATTTTTATTACTCAAGGGTGATTTCAAGGGCTAAACCTCTCAATTCATGAATCAATACATTGAATGATTCTGGAATGTTTGGTTTAGGCATGTTCTCACCTTTTACGATTGCTTCGTATGCCTTAGCACGACCGATGACATCATCCGATTTCACCGTTAAAATCTCTTGCAAGATATTAGCAGCTCCAAATGCCTCCAATGCCCAAACCTCCATCTCACCAAAACGCTGACCTCCAAATTGAGCTTTACCTCCTAATGGTTGTTGCGTAATCAATGAATATGGTCCGATCGAACGTGCGTGCATTTTATCGTCAACCAAGTGACCTAGTTTCAGCATGTAGATAATACCAACAGTAACGGGTTGGTCAAATTTATCTCCAGTCAAACCATTGTACAAATACGTACGGCCCCAATCTGGTAATCCAGCTAATGTTAATTCAGCCGCTACCTCAGCTTCAGTTCCACCGTCGAAAATAGGTGTTGCATAACGCTTACCTAATTTTTGTCCAGCCCAACCTAATACTGTTTCATAGATTTGACCTAAGTTCATACGAGATGGTACCCCTAATGGATTCAATACGATATCAACCGGTGTTCCATCTTCTAAGAACGGCATATCTTCCTCACGAACGATACGGGCTACAACACCCTTATTTCCGTGACGACCCGCCATCTTATCACCCACTTTCAACTTACGTTTCTTAGCGATATAAACCTTTGCTAATTTGACAATACCGGCAGGTAATTCATCTCCTACTTCTAATACAAAACGCTCACGCTTGAATTGTCCAGCGATTTCATTTCTGCGTCCGTGGAAATTTTTGATCAATTGTAAGAAATTTGCATTTACTTCCGCATCTGCAGTGGCATCTTCTACGATTAAGTCAGATAATAAGTTAGCCTCTTCAGGAACCGCATATGTTGACTCATCACGATACATATTTTTCTCAGGGAATAATAATTCCTCAATATTCTTAGCAGTGAATTTCACACCTTTCTCTACGATCACTGTTCCAAACTTATGGCGAATACCACCACATGTTTTTCCAGCTAATAAAGCAACGGTCTTTTCGATCATGATGCGGCGAATTTCCAATAGGTCCTTGCCATATACTTTCATCACTTTCTTTAATTCAGCCTTCGACTTATCACGCTCTTCTTTATCCTTTTTAGGACGAGCAAATAATTTAGTGTCGATGACCACACCTTTTAACGATGGTGGCGCTTTCTTAGAAGCATCTTTTACATCACCCGCTTTGTCACCAAAGATGGCACGTAATAATTTCTCTTCTGGCGTCGGATCAGACTCTCCTTTTGGCGTAATTTTACCAATCAAGATATCTCCCTCTTTTACATCAGATCCCACACGTACCACTCCATTTTCATCAAGGTTACGTACCGTTTCTTCCGAAACGTTTGGAATTTCAGAAGTTAATTCTTCCTCACCACGTTTAGTATCACGCACTTCTAATTCAAATTCCTCAATGTGGATTGAAGTAAAGATGTCATCACGCACCACTTTCTCTGAGATCACAATCGCATCCTCAAAGTTATATCCTTGCCATGGCATGAATGCCACTTTCATATTACGTCCTAAGGCTAATTCACCCGCTTGAGTTGCATAACCCTCGCAAAGCGCTTGTCCTTTTGATACCTTATCCCCTTTGAAAACAATCGGTTTTAAGTTGATCGTTGTATCCTGATTCGTTCTACGGAATTTAATCAAATTGTATTCCTTCGTAGAACCACTGAAACTGATTAATTTTTCAGATTCAGTTTGATCATAATTAACTACGATACGTAAAGCATCTACATATTCCACAACTCCCGTTCCTTCAGCAACCACTAAAGTACGTGAGTCAATCGCCACGCGATGCTCTAAACCTGTTCCAACAATAGGAGCTTCTGGGCGCAACAATGGCACCGCTTGGCGCTGCATGTTGGATCCCATCAAGGCACGGTTCGCATCATCATGCTCCAAGAATGGAATCATGGAAGCCGCTACCGAAACAATTTGGTTAGGCGCCACATCCATGAATTGTGCATCTGCTGGATTTACCAAAGGAAAATCTCCTTCAAAACGTGCCTTAACACGATCTGATAAGAATTTACCCGTTTTGTCAATCATGGCATTTGCCTGAACGATGTTTTTACCATCTTCTTCCTCAGCCGTCAAATATTCAACGTGTGTCGTAATATCTACTTTTCCTCCGTCAATAATACGGTATGGAGTTTCGATGAATCCCATGGAGTTTACTTTCGCATGCACACAAAGAGATGAAATCAAACCGATGTTCGGTCCCTCTGGTGTTTCAATCGTACAAAGACGACCGTAGTGCGTGTAGTGAACGTCACGAACCTCAAAACCAGCTCTTTCACGTGAAAGTCCACCGGGTCCTAGGGCCGACATACGGCGCTTGTGCGTAATCTCAGCCAATGGATTCGTTTGATCCATGAATTGCGATAACTGATTTGTTCCAAAGAATGAGTTAATAACAGACGATAAAGTACGGGCATTAATCAAATCCACCGGCTTAAAGTCCTCATTATCACGTACGTTCATACGCTCCTTAATGGTACGAGCCATACGTGCTAGTCCAACTCCGAACTGAGCATATAATTGCTCACCCACCGTACGAACACGGCGATTAGATAAGTGGTCAATATCATCCACAACCGCGCGAGAATTGATCAAACCGATCAAGTATTTTACGATGGATATGATGTCCTCTTTGGTTAAAACTTTAACCTCCATCGGAATATCATGACCTAATTTTTTGTTGATACGGTAACGGCCAACTTCCCCTAAATCATACCGCTTGTCCGAGAAGAACAAGTTTTGAATGATGTCACGAGCCGTTTGCTCATCTGGAGCATCCGTATTACGTAATTGCTTGTAAATAACTTCAACCGCCTCTTTCTCAGAGTTTGAAGTATCTTTTTGCAAAGTATTATATATGATGTTATAATCAGATACATTGACATCGTCCTTATGAAGAATGATCGTGCTTGAACCCGAATCTAAAATCGTTTCAATTTCGTTCTCCGTAATGACGGTATCACGCTCGATTAAAATTTCATTTCTGTCAATAGAAACTACCTCACCAGTGTCCTCATCCACGAAGTCTTCTTGCCATGTTTTCAAAACCCTAGCAGCAAGTCGGCGACCTACAGTCGACTTCAATGTTTTCTTATCCACATTTAATTCCTCAGCTAAGCCGAAAAGATCTAAAATGTCTTTGTCATTTCCATATCCAATCGCACGAAGTAACACGGTTACTGGGAACTTTTTCTTACGGTCAATGTAGGCATACATGACGTTGTTAACGTCTGTCGCAAATTCAATCCAAGAACCCTTGAACGGAATGATACGTGCCGAATACAATTTAGTTCCGTTCGTATGCTTTGATTGTGCAAAGAATACACCCGGTGAACGATGTAGCTGGGATACAATTACACGCTCAGCGCCATTGATCACGAATGATCCACGCTCAGTCATATAAGGGATGTTACCCAAGAACACTTCTTGTTCAATGGTTTGGAAATCCTCGTTGTCCGTGTCATTACAGATCAAACGCAACTTGGCTTTTAAAGGTACCGAATACGTCAATCCTCGGTCGATACATTCATCTACCGAATATTTCGGCGGATCAACTGAATAATCAACAAATGAAAGCACGAAGTTCTCACGCGAATCCGCGATCGGAAAATTTTCGGCAAATACTTTAAATAAACCTTCGTCGGTCCGATTCTCTGCAGCTGTTTCTAACTGGAAAAAATCCTGGAAGGATTTGATTTGGATATCCAGAAAATCTGGATAATTGATCACAGATTGCGTTTTCGCAAAGCTATGTCTTCCGGTGGCAGTGATGTTACTCAAGGCTTTATACGTTTTAAATTAAATTGAAAAAAGGCCCAACTGGGCACAGTTTCTCGCTTTTTCAAGCGAAAATTAAAAGCTGAATGCCTCGTAGATGAAAAAAATGAATTCCCTTTGCGCCTCCCCTACGATAAGAGATTTGTGTTTCAGAAATCATTTTTCGGATAGTCCCGAAGGTTTGTATCCTAAAATAGCCTGCAAAATTACTGATAATTTTTTGAAAGTCAACTATATGTAAAAAAAAATATCCAAATTGGATTTGTGTCTTTTAAAAAGGCGTATCAACCTAACCATTCAATATCATGCGCGCTAAAATTCACTATTATTTGAGGTTTGTCTTTGGCTTTTCTCAAAGTGATATTAATGGAATGCATGCATTGCTTCTGCTTTTATTACTTTATGTGTTGGCTTCCTTCGGGTATCGATATATAGAAGAGGATAGATTGGCCAGTTCTTTTGAACCTAAGGTTTGGAATTCTGCTTTGGTCAAAATGCCTAAGCCGCGTGAATGGGTTAAATATCCTGTTTATAAAAAATGGGAACGGAGGGCTGGGCCGACGAGTAATTTCAAAAGGAGTATTTTTCCAGGGTATGTTAGGAAGTTGGCGCAAAATCAACATTGGACTTTGGATATCAATATGGCAGATTCAATTGCTTGGGTGGGTTTAAAAGGGATTGGGCCGGGTTTTGCTAAACGTATTTTAGCGTATCGCCAACGATTAGGCGGGTTCCATGCGGTTTTGCAACTAAAGGAAGTTTATGGCTTGGATTCTGTGTGGGTGGAAGAAAATAAATCACATTTGAAAATTGGCACAGGCGTTTTTAGGACTTTGCGAGTAAACCAATTGGCATGGAACGAGTTCAGGCATCCTTATTTACCTTATGCCCAAGTTAAATTATTATTAACCTACCGTAAGCAGCATCCTTACATATCAAGTTTTGAAGAATTGGGGCAAATTCATGGCTTGGATATGGGTATTTGGATTCGATTAAAACCATACCTTTCCTATGAACCTTGAAAATTACTTTTAAAAGGTTTAATTTGGCGTTACATTTCAACAAACAAAAAATAATATGTCTACTGGTTTTTTCAATAATCCTGTCCCAATAAATGAGCCCATTTTTTCTTATGCACAGGGTAGTGCCGAGCGAAAACGTTTGCAAGAAACGATTGCTGAATTAAGGGGCCAACAAATTGATATTTCGATGCGGATAGGTGGGAATGACGTTCGGGGTTCTCGAAAAACTTCGATGAGTTGTCCGCATGACCATCAGCATATTTTAGGTTATTATTATGAGGGGGGAAAGAAAGAAGTTTCAGCAGCGATTGATGCTGCTTTGAATGCACATGCGGCTTGGTCGGCAATGCCATGGGAAAGGAGGACAGCGATCTTTTTAAAAGCGGCGGAGCTTTCGGCGACAAAGTATCGAATGCAATTGAACGCGAGAACGATGTTGGGGCAATCGAAAAATGTATATCAAGCCGAGATTGACGCAGCCTGTGAGTGGGTAGATTTTCTAAGATTCAATGTGCATTTTGCCTCACAGATTTATTCAGATCAGCCGATTTCGTCGGCAGGTGTGTGGAATCGAGTGGAATATAGGGCCTTAGAAGGGTTTGTGTATGCGTTGACGCCCTTTAATTTTACGGCTATAGCCGGAAATTTACCGGCGGCGCCAGCTTTGATGGGGAATACGGTTGTTTGGAAGCCGTCGCCTTCGCAGGTTTATTCGGCGGGTTTATTGATGGAAATTTTGGAGGAGGCGGGATTGCCGGCTGGGGTGATTAATTTGGTTTTTGCGGATGGGCCGGAAGCTGGGGAGGTCGTGTTTTCGCATCGAGATTTTGCGGGGGTTCATTTTACGGGGTCTACGGCTGTTTTTCAAACCATTTGGAAGAATATTGGAAATAATATTTCTACGTATAAATCGTATCCTAGGATTGTGGGCGAAACGGGCGGTAAAGATTTTGTTGTCGCACATGCATCTGCTGATCCGAAAGCCTTGGCGGTTGGCCTAATCAGAGGAGCTTTTGAATATCAGGGTCAAAAATGTTCTGCGGCATCGCGGGCATATGTACCTAAATCGATATGGCCTGAGGTAGCGGAATATTTGCGGGAGGATTTGGCTGCGATTCAAATGGGCGGGACGGAGGACTTTGGTAATTTTGTGAATGCCGTGATCGATGCCAAAGCCTTTGCTAAAATTACTTCATTTATAGCGGATGCTAAAAAAGACTCGGCTGTCAGCATTTTTGCTGGGGGTGGGAGTGATGATACGAAAGGGTACTTTGTGGAGCCAACGATCTTGTTGACGACTGATCCAAAATCGAGAACCATGGTGGAGGAAATTTTTGGACCTGTGTTAACGATCTATATATATGAGGACAGGGACTGGGCGAAGACTTTGAAATTGGTTGATGAGACATCGGCCTATGCTTTAACCGGTGCGATTTTTGCTCGGGATTCCTACGCGATGGAGGAGGCTAAATTAGCCTTAATGCACGCCGCCGGAAATTTATATTTAAATGATAAGTGTACGGGTGCTGTGGTGGGCCAACAACCTTTTGGGGGTGCGCGGGCATCTGGCACGAATGATAAAGCGGGGTCTTACTTGAATTTATTGCGTTGGGTTTCTCCTCGGACGATCAAAGAAGTGTTTGTTTCACCGACGGATTTCCGTTATCCATTCTTGGAAAAATAGCCATTAGACTTATTTTTAAAAGAAATCTTTAATTTTTTTTCAATTTATTTTCGTTTTTTATTCTTTGATATTCAGTTGATTAGCTGCTTCATTTACGAATCAACTGGAAATTATTGGAAAAAGATTGGGCCTTGGTTTGCTATTTTAAATTTAATCCTACATCTTTGCACTCCCAATTGCTAGCTAAACGCAGCTAGCGCACAGACGAGAGGATTAAAGGGTTAGAAAT
>CAIZMB010000071.1 GCA_903933935.1 uncultured Cytophagaceae bacterium | reverse complement strand
TCTTCTTGAGCAGTAAAACCAAGCATTGCATCCACTTTTTGATCTTCTCCTATTTTAGGATTGTAAGTCAATAATTGGTCAAATGAATAGTTGAACAATCGGTCTGTGATATCTCTAGCTGTAGCAATTCTTGGAGGAGCACCCGCCTGTCCTGATGCCACTGAGGCTCCAATGGTCGAAGGCACATATTCCTTAAACGCATTGTAGTTCAATTTTGTATTGGCTGAAGACTTGAACTTCAACGAAGGTAAAATAGTGAACTCAGCAAAAGCATTCGCTAACACGTCGGCAATATTTCTCCTACGAGTAACATTTTGAAGTAAAAACAAGGGATTTGGAAAACCAAAAGCTCCGTCAACTCCACCGATATAAGGCCTCATAGATCCGTCAGCGTTATAGATAGGTTCACGTGGATCCATTAAAAGGGCTCCTCCCACTAAGGCACTACGTCCGTCCGTATTGGCAATGTTTTGCTTCGTGATGCTTCCGTTTACGTTTAATCCTACATTTAGGAACTTATTAACTTGACCTCCTATGTTACTACGGATAGATACACGCTCATAATTGGTATTGACAATAGATCCTGCTTCTTTGTAGTACCCTACAGAAAACATCGACTTCATTGTTCCTTTACCAGATGAAATAGTTAAGTTGGCATCTGTATAAGGAGCATTATTATTTAATATCGCACCAAACCAATCTGTTGAAAATTTAGTTTGCTCAGGATAACGATAGCCTAATGGCACATCTTCTAGTGTTGGTTCTTTTTGCTTAAAATATCTGAAGTTATCTTCAAATATCTCTTTTTTGAATTGCGCAAATTCAACCCCATTTAACACAGGAGTTCTGCGAGACATAGGAATATTTTGAATTCCATGATCTAAGGTAAAATTGATGTTTACCTTACCTTCTTTCGCATTTTTTGTGTTAATTAAAACTACACCATTCGATCCTCTAGCACCGTAAATCGCTGTAGAAGCCGCATCTTTTAAGATGGAAATAGTTTCAATATCATTTGGATTAAAGTTTTGACCTACTGAGGTACCCACGACAAACCCGTCGATTACATATAATGGATCGCTACCAGCTCCCAAGGAACCGATTCCACGTACACGAACCTCAAATAATCCACCAGGTGTTCCACTCTTTTGCTTTACGGTAACACCCGCTGCACGACCTTGAAGCATTTGGTTTAAGTTATTTGCTGGCTGCTCTCCTATATCTTTCATTCCAATCACTGAAATGGCCGAGGTAATATCCTGCTTTCTTTGAGAACCATAACCCACGACAACTACTTCAGATAGCTCTTTTAGGTTATCTTCTAAAGTTACGTCAATGATTGAACGGTTTCTAACTGTTTCAGATTTACTAGTCATCCCTACAGATGAAAAAACAAGGACTGAATTTGCCCCTGAACTTACTTTGATGGTATAATTACCATCAGCACTTGTAACGCTACCATTGCTGGTCCCTCTTTCCGTTACGGAAACGCCAGGAATTCCTGTCCCGTCAGATGAGCTAACTTTTCCTTTCACTTGCAGACTTTGTGCAAATCCCTGGAAAATCAATAGCATCATGAATAATGTTAATTGAATTTTTTTCATAGAAATGATTTTAGGTAAAATAAGTTTAATACAATGCTTAAAAATATATTTTATAAATTTTGAAACTATCCTTATGCCCTTAAGGACAGTTTATTATTGTACCAAAAGAATACAATAAAAAGCCTCTTTATTTGATTATTTAGCGGTTTTTTATGAAAATTAAAGATCTGATAATCGACTAGTCATAAAAAAAAACTTATAAATTTTATAGAAATTTTTATAGTCATAATCATCAAATCGAAAGTAGGTACAAAAATAAAAAATCCACCACTCAGCCTTGAGAGGTGGATTTTTTAAAATTCTAGTAAAATTAAGTTTTAGAAACCTAATCCGGTGGTTTTTGTTTTCACGCGAAGTAAATTCATATCGGCGGTGATAAACAAGGTCTTTCCGTCTTCTCCGAAGGCACAGTTGGCCGTCGCCGACCCCGCCTCAATTCTCCCCAATAATTTTCCTTCGGGACTGATGATTAAAACTCCACCAGGGCCAGTCGCCCATAAATTACCTTCTTTATCTACTTTGAATCCATCGGGAGCACCTTTCCAGCCTTTTTTGGCTAATGGGCCAGCATCATAAAATACTTTCCCTGTACCTAAATTCCCATCGGGGTTTACGGGATAGGCCATCCATATTAATCCTTTCATGTCGGATTGTCCTACATATAAAATTTTCTCATCGGGGCTAAAAGCCAAACCATTCGGACGTGCAAGATCTTTTGCTTGCAACGTTAATTTACCCTTCGTATCGATCCGATAAACTCCTTGAAAAGCTAATTCTTTGGCAGGTTCATCTTTACCTCGTCCTGGTAATCCATACGGAGGATCCGTGAAATAATAGTCGCCTGAACTTTTTTGAACTAAATCATTTGGGCTATTTAGTTTTTTCCCTTCAAATAAATGAGCTAAAGTCTTTTTCTGATCAGGTCTATTTAATGGCATTTCTGCAATTCTACGATCGCCATGTTCACAAGAAACCAAATTGCCTTTTTTATTAATAATCAATCCATTAGAGCCTGGCTCCTCTGAATAAGTACCTGTGCCCGTATATCCTGAAGGTCTTAAGAATTCTTCAATGCCTTTGGCCGCTGACCATTTGTGAATCACATTTTCGGGCACGTCAGAGAAGAGTAAATACCCTCCTTTTTTTACCCAGACAGGTCCTTCGGACCACGTATATCCGGTGCCCAAAATTTCTATTTTTGACGTCGTGTCAATTAAATGATCTAGAGCTGGATCCAAGCGGTGAATTTTACCGATGGTCGGAAAGCTAGATTGCTGAGCTGTTGCCATAGTTCCTAAAAATCCTACCAGCAAGCTGGTCATTGTGATTAATTTTTTCATAATAGAAGAAAAAAATGCGGACATTAAGCCCGCATTTTAGAATTTTATAAATGTTTCTTTTTGATTTCCTTCACGGCAAAATCGGCTGCCCTGGCGGTTAAAGCCATGTACGTCAGCGATGGATTTACGCAAGAAGTAGAAGTCATACAAGCACCATCCGTGACAAAAACGTTTTTACACGCATGCACTTGGTTGTTTCCGTTTAATACAGATGTTTTTGGATCACGGCCCATGCGAGCTGTTCCCATTTCATGAATGGCCATACCTGGATATGATCCGTTGTCAAATGCTTTTACATTTTTCAAACCTGCGGCTTCTAACATTTCGCCCGCATCATTCATAATGTCTTTACGCATTTTACGCTCGTTCTCTTTGAATTCTGCATCAAAAACCACGACAGGAAGACCCCATTTATCTTTAGTGGTAGGATCTAAATACATCTTATTTTCATGGTAAGGCAATGTTTCGCCAAATCCACTTAAAGCCATACCCCATGGTCCTGGATGTGTCAATGATTCTTTATAATCTGCGCCGAAGCTCAAATCACCGATTCCTCTATTCCAACCCGAACGTGATCCACTTCCTTGGTATCCAAATCCACGTACATAATCGCGCTTGTCATTTCCAATATTTCTATACCGTGGAATATAAATACCGTTTGGCCTACGACCGATGTAATATTTATCTTCATCACCTTCCCATGTTCCCGTAGCGCCGATTTTGAAGTGATGATCCATTAAATTATGCCCTAATTCTCCAGAGTCATTACCAAATCCATTTTGAAAACGATTCGATTTTGAATTCAATAATAATGCTGTTGTACTTACTGTCGAACCACAAACAAAAATCACTTTGGCAAAATATTCTTTTACTTCATGCGTTACCGTATCAATTACGCGAACCCCTTTCGCACGTTGCTTAGTCGCGTCGTAAATGATTTCAGAAACTAAGGAATCGGGTCTTAAGGTCAACAATCCAGTCTTAGCTGCCGGAGGAAGTGTACAAGATTGTGAACTAAAATATGCTCCATAAGGACAACCTAATCGACATTTATTGCGGTATTGGCAGGCTGAACGGCCTACCCCTAATTGGGCTTGTTTCGCCTCTGACAAATTAGCTACTCGGCCTATCGTCATGATACGACCAGGAAAATTTTTCTCGATGCGCTTGCGTACTTCTTTCTCTACGCAATACATGTCCATAGGCTTTAAAAACTCCGAATCTGGCAATTGAGGTAAGCCCAAAGCCTCTCCAGAAATACCGACATGTTTTTCAACATAGGAGTACCAAGGAGCGATTTCATTGTATCGGATTGGCCAGTCAACGGCTATGCCTTCTTTTGCATTGGCCTCAAAATCTATATCACTTAAGCGGTATGTTTGACGTCCCCACATGATGGATTTTCCACCTACGATATTAGGCCTAAACCAGTCAAATCTTTTCTCTTCTTTATATAAAGAATCAGAATCATTCATCCAATATTTTTCAGTCATCTCATTATAAGGATAATCACGAGATAATTTCGGATGGGAAGCTTTTTGCTCCTGGGTTAATAAACCATTGTATTTGAAATCCCAAGGATCTTTGTAGCTAGGCTCATATCCTGTGATATGCTCCATTTGCTTGCCTCGGTCTAATACCAGAGTTCTCATTCCTTTTTCTGTTAATTCCTTGGCGGCATATCCCCCTGAAACTCCAGATCCTACAACAATGGCGTCATAGGTGATTGATTTTATTGCGTCTATATTTAAATTCATTGTTAAATTAGTTCAGGTCAAAATTATAAAGTCCACGTTTTTTGATTAGGCCCTAATGGCATACATCCATCAAATTTACCTGGAATAGGAAGATATTCTAAGGCTTCAGTAGCGCCTATTTTACTTGTAAAATATCCTGTGGTAGCTAATTCTTTGATCATGAAAAAGAAAGGAACTGTTCCCTTTTTTGCTTTTCTAGCTGCATCGCCTTCCAGCATGCATGCCGTCAAAACTTCTTTTTTCTGTATATCATTGGCATCTACGAATCCTTTGCCTGTTTTATTTTTACAGTCAGTGTCTAATTTGGTCAAACCGGCATAAAATGTTTCTTGATCTGCTTTTGTATAACAGTCTTGTACGACATTAATGATGAACTTCTCCGCACCAGCAGCCTTAGCACCAGGTGTTTTAGTGGTCGGAATAATTACATCCGCTATGGAAGCTATCAAGGTTGTTTGATCCGCTGTAAAACTTACAAAAGTGCCATTATTGGTTTTTTGACCCATAATTCCAGCCATGGCAGGTGCAGAAATCATTCCTCCCATTAATGCAGCGACGCGTTGAACCGCCTCTCTTCTATTTATATTCATAGGTAAATAGTTATATTAATTCTTAATTGTTTCAAATATAGGCAATAAAAATAAAAAAAGAATAGGCGTGTAAGGGCATTTTGCTAATTTTTTTTATCCCTACATTTGTCTTAAATTTCAAACATGTCGCGTATATCTTCAAAGGAACTTGTTGGCCAAATAATGACATCTCTACTTCATTTATATAGTGAAAATGAGGCGAAATCAATGGCATACCGATGTTTAGATTTAGGTTGGGATTGTAGTGCCACCGATATTTTAATGGAAAAGCCAGTGGAAATCTCGGATAAGTGGGAAGCGAAATTAGGCCGACTACATTCCGGGGAACCCCTTCAATATGTCATGGGTTTTGAGTTTTTTAGGGATCGTAAATTTATGGTTAGTCCTGCCACGTTAATCCCGAGGCCAGAGACAGAGGAACTCGTCATCAAGATTTTACCCTTGATTGAAAAACAGCATCGAGTACTTGATGTAGGTACCGGCTCGGGTTGTATTGCCGTAAGTTTAGCCATTGAAACCGATGCATCCATTTTTGCTTGGGACATTTCGGTGAGTGCATTAGATATTGCAAAAAGTAATGCAAGTCTTTTAAGCGCACCATTAAGCTTTCAGGTTCAAGATGTATTTGAATGGGAGCAAACAAGTGATGTCTGGGATTTTATTGTTTCTAATCCACCTTACGTGTTGGACCAAGAAAAAATGGAGATGAGTCCCAATGTACTTGATTTTGAACCTCATTTAGCTCTTTTTGTTCCAGACCTCGATCCGTTAAAATTTTATCAGACGCTGGGGGATTTTGCTTGGAGCCGATTAAATCCGGGAGGCTGGTTGGCCGTTGAAATCAACCGAGCTTATGGACTTGAAACGGAAAAGCTGTTTAGGCAGATTGGATTTTCGACTACGGAATTGCATCAAGACTTTAAGGGAAATGACCGTTTTGTATTGGCTCAAAAATAGTTTTTTAAAAATATTTATTTATTCTTCCTGAAAATTGAACTTTTATCCTATAAAAAGTATTTTGGTACGAAAATGTAAAGGAGATTTTTATTTATTGTCTACCTTTGCCAAACAATAAAACCATAAAATTTTTTAAGATGAATAAGAAAATTTGGATTGCTTTAGCAGTAGTTGTTGCCTTAGTTTTCTGGGGTGTTGGTTCAAGAAACGGAATGGCGACCAGTGACCAGGAAGTAAAAGCTTCATGGGCGAATGTTCAAAGTGCTTATCAGAGACGTGCGGATTTAATTCCCAACTTGGTTAAAACAGTACAAGGTGTAGCAAATTTCGAAAAGTCTACGTTGACAGCTGTGATTCAAGCACGTGCAAGTGCGACTCAAATGAAGTTAGATGCAAAAGATTTGAGTCCTGAAAACATGCAAAAATATCAAGCAGCTCAATCTTCTTTAGGTGGTGCACTATCTCGCTTAATGGTGGTTGCAGAAAATTATCCTCAACTTAAGGCAACGGAGAATTTTTCTGAGTTGCAATCTCAATTAGAAGGTACGGAAAATAGAATTAAAGAGGAGCGCGATCGTTTTAATGAATCAGTAAAGAACTATAATTCTTTGATTGTTACTTTTCCAGGTAATTTAATTGCTTCTTTTTCTGGTTTTGTAGAAAAGGGTTTTTTCCAAGCGGAAGCTGGGTCTGAAAAAGCCCCAGAGGTGAATTTCGACGAGAAAAAGTAGGATGCATTTATCTGAGGACCAAGAAAAACAAATTTTGCAATCCATCAAGGAGGCTGAACTAAAGACCTCTGGAGAGGTGCGTGTACATATTGAAAGTCATTGTGAAGGGCACCCGGTCGAAAGAGCGAAGGTGCTCTTTTTTGAATTAGGTATGCATCAAACTGATTTGCAAAATGGTGTCCTCATCTATTTAGCCCATAAAGATCGTAAATTCTCGATTGTTGGCGATAAAGGAATTGACGCAAAGGTTCCTTTGGAATTTTGGGAAACCATCCGAGATGAAATGCGCCCTATACTGGCAAAAAATGAATTTGGACAGGCCCTTTCCCATGGCATCATGCGAGTTGGCGAAGTATTAGCTGCGTTTTTCCCCTATCAAAAAGATGATCAGAATGAGCTGTCGAATGAAATATCTTTTGGAGCTTAGTCAAATGATGAAAAAAATCAAATTCTTATTTTTCTTAGTGTTTGCTGCAAATACCTTTATGGCTGTTGGCCAAGGAGATATACCCGCGAAGCCCAATGGCTATGTATTGGATGCCATTTCAGCATTAAAACCTGAGGAGCGTAATTTACTTGAGCAAAAGTTGCGAGGTTATGCAGATACCACATCGACTCAGTTTGCAGTAGTATTAGTTCCATCGACCGGAAACCGAGACGCCTATGATTTTGCGATGGAAGTTGGGAAAAGTTGGGGCGTAGGCCAAAAAGGAAAAAATAATGGAGTGGTCATTTTAGTTTCCATGGATGACCGAAAGATTCGAATCGTCACAGGTCGAGGAATCGAGGATGTGTTGACCGATGCCATTTGTAAACGAATCATCAATCGAATAATCAAGCCGTATTTAAAGCGAGGAGATTTTTATGGGGGTTTAGATTTAGCAACGACTGAAATGATGCAACGTGCCAGTGGTGAATTTACAGCGGATGCATCTGAGGATCCTCAAGGAATTCCTTTGTTTGCCATCATCATCATTGGTTTTGTCCTTATGACGTTAATTAATGCCTATCGAAATCGAAATAGAAATGGAGGATCAGGTCCTGGTT
>CAIZMB010000070.1 GCA_903933935.1 uncultured Cytophagaceae bacterium | reverse complement strand
ATCTCCTTGGTAAGAAAAAACGGTCATTTTAATCGGTTTGTTCAATTCCTCCCACACTTTAAATTCGTCATTTTCATAGGCTGCCATTAAGTCCCGATAGCGTTGCGTACGCTTCATCGCATCTTTTAAAAAGCCTTTAATTTCCTTCATTTCTTCATTTACCCACGGATTTCTACCTTGCCAATGCGAATAAAATAATTTTTGTTCTGCCTGCATATGTTCCCTGACAGACTCCTCTGCATATTTCTGCATCCTAGAATCAATGCTCGTATATATGCGCAATCCGCTCGTGTATAAATTCAGTTGCTGATCTTCCGGCCTATCTTTATTGATCTCTTTTAAAGCGGCTAAAACTTGTATTCTAATCGCCTCTCTAAAATAAGGAGCAGCTCCTGTATTTTGATTTTCTACTTTATAATGAAGATTCAAAGGAGTCTCGCGCATTTTTGGTAGATCCTCTTCCGTTAGAAATTCATATTTTGCCAACTGCCCCAAGACTGTATTTCTTCTTTCGATGGTCTTCTCAGGTCTTACTCGGGGATCATATAAGGAAGGGTTTTGGAGTAGGCCAATCAATGTTGCCGCCTCAGGCAATGTGACGTCCTTTAAATCTTTTTGAAAATAAGTCCGACAAGCGACCTGTATTCCGTACGCATTATTCCCAAAACTTACCTCATTAAGATACATGGCCATAATTTCTTGTTTGGTATACCTTCTTTCGAGGCGTATGGCCAATATCCATTCTTTGACTTTGGCAATGACCGTTCTTAAACCATCTACTTTCATCAACAAGCCTATGTACACCGGATCATCTTCCCCAAATTCCATCGTCCGTGTATTAAATAAATTTTTAGCTAATTGTTGGGTAATGGTACTTCCCCCGCCAGCTGTTCCCAATGAAAACACTACACGAAACATAGACCTCAAATCAATTCCTGAATGCGAAGTAAATCGTGCATCTTCAGTAGAAATTAATGTATTCACAATGTTTAAGGGCAATTGTTCGAATTCCAACGGGTTTCGATTCTCCCGAAAATATTTCCCTATTTCTTGGCCATCTTCTGAAATAATCAAAGAAGCTGCTTGGCTTTTCGGGTTTTCTAATTCCTGTAAACTGGGCATTCCGCCAAATAACCAAAGGAAATTAAAGTTAACAGCAAGTAAAAATAAGACTCCCGAAACGGTTCCTATCATAAAAAACTTATAAAGGAATCGGATGATTTTACTGTATTTTCCTTGATCTGTTTCTAGCATTGTTAACGGATATTTTGGTTTAATGCTTTTAAAAGCGCATCTGCCTCAGGTTTTAAAGGACTTAGCGGATAAATTTGAATGAATTTTTTCAATTGCATTGAATATTCGCTAACATCCTTAATTCCACCTTTGCAAAGCGCCATTAAAAATACAATTTTATCTTCCAATTTACTATTTGGATATTTATTTTGAATGTTTAGACAGGATGAATAACAGGTGTCAAAATCTTTGGCCACATATAAATAATAGGCTTTTTCATATGCTTTTTGTGCCTCTTCTTCCTTGTTTAAACTCAGATTTCCCGTTTCTAATTTTAAAATTAATTGCCGAAAATAGGAATCAGGATACCGCTGAGCTAATTTTTCTCGGTAAAGCTTTTTTTCAACGGAGCTGGATAAATATAATAAGTACAAGCTTTCTGCTTCAAATTCAGTATTTGGGAATCGATCTAATAAGGTTAACAATTTAGTTTTAGCTAATTCATCTAGCCCTATTTCTAATTGAGTAAACTTGCCAATTTTAAATAGAGATTGCTCAATTTTTTT
>CAIZMB010000069.1 GCA_903933935.1 uncultured Cytophagaceae bacterium | reverse complement strand
GTGACTCAGAAAGTTTTTTGCCCAATGGATCCAAAACCGTATCAAACCCCGATGGGAAATATTGAAGAAAATTTGAAAAACCTAATTTATTCGCTTGCTGAATAATCATCTCAGTATTTATATCCGTTTGGCCCAAGGTAATATTCTCCATCAAAGTGCCCATAAAAATTTCGTGCCCTTGTAAGAAAGTTCCCACTTGCCTTCGATATTCTCTCTTATTTAAATTTTGAATGGGTATTTGATTAATTAGAAGAGACCCCACAAAATCCGAATAATTCCCTGTTAGCATCCTAAGAAAAATAGATTTTCCCGAACCCTGTGGGCCGTGAACACCTACTTTTGATCCTTTTTCGATCGCAAAATTCACATGCTCTAAAAGAGGTTTATCTTCCTCGAATTCAAAAGAAAAATCAATAAAATTAATTTGAAGCCCATTCTGTAATGGATTTAAACTTACACTCTCCTCTTTTTCTAGGGGCGATTCTGTAATAATGGCTAGTTTTTCTAATCCTGTGGCCAAATCATAAAAACTCTCCAAACTAATTATCATCTTTTCCACTGCATTAATAACCATGATGATAACGATTTCAACCGCAATAAATTCGCCGACATTAAGTAACTGGTTTACCAATAAAACAGCACCAATAGTTAACATCGCTAAGGTCATACAAACCTTAAAAAAGACAAGGATTTTATATTGGAAAAGCAGCACATTAAAATGTTTCGTTCGAGCACCCAAGTATCCCATAACCTGTAAATCGGTTTTATTAATAGCCAAATCAGGCTCACTAAATTTTATCGATTTTAAAGTCCGAGCCATCTCACCAAACCATGAGGCGACCGAATATTTATATTTACTTTCAGCCCAGCTGGTCGTAAGTCCCGGTTTGCTTGTGTTGCGTAATACCCACCAAATAATTAAAATCTGTATGATCCCCCAAACAATAAAAAATGGATGGTAAAAGGATAATAAAAGTAAGCCCAACACAATCTGAATAGAGGCCATAGGCAGATCTAACAAAATCTTCGAAAAACTTTTTTGGACTGTTGCCGTTTCGAAAAAGTGATTTGCTTGCTCAGGTAGATAATACGAATCCGATTTTTTTAAATCAAATCGTGGAATCTTAGTGACAAAATCAAACGCGTAATCAGCAAAAATTTGTTGTTGGACCTTTTCAATTAGTCGCATTTGGTTTATCTGAAGTAAGCCCACAATTAATACTCCCAATACCACTAAAAATATAAGGACATAAATAGAGGTTACCATCGTCGCACCAAGCACAAAACCGACAATCGCCTGTACGCCTAGAGGTAAACTCAGTTGCACCAAACCCGAAAAAGCTGAAAAAAGATAAATCCCCAAAACTTCCTTTTTATGAAGTCTTGTTAATTGGCTTATTCTATTTACAGCAGAAAGAAAATCCATTCAAACATATTTTTCACAAAGATATAATACTTTTTAAAATAATAGTATTACTATTGCATAAAATATTAAAATTTATTTTGTAATAATTTTACTATTGCTATATTTGAACTAAACTTTTAGAATACATGGACTTCCAACTTAGTTTTAAGGTCAACGAACATATCTATTTACGCGATCCTGAATCTTCAGAATTAGGTAAACAAATTGTGAAAAATGCGATTGATTTAATTTACGAATTAGGATTCGAGCATTTTACCTTTAAAAAATTGGCCACCAAAATGTCCACAACCGAGGCGTCTATCTATCGGTATTTTGAAAATAAACACCGATTACTCCTCTATATACTAAATTGGTATTGGTCTTACATGGAATTTCTTGTTGATTTTACCATTCAAAATATCCAAGATCCCAAAGAAAAGTTAACTAAGATTATCTCTTTGTTTACTAAAACCTTACCAGAAAGTGTAGGCCAATTAGATTACAATAAATCCTATTTAAACCAAATTATCCTATCCGAAAGCAGTAAAGTCTACCTAATAAAGGAAGTGAAGGAGATCAATTCCTTTCAAGTTTTTAAACCATACAAAGACTTGTGTAATAAAATTTCTGAGGTGATGCTAAATTTAAATCCCTCATATAATTTTTCTAGATCCCTAAGTAGCACCTTAATCGAAACAGCACATAGCCAACAATATTTTAGTAAAAATTTGCCTCGATTGACCGATGTTTCTAATGAAAAAGAGGAGGAATTTGTGTTTAATTTTTTGAGCCAATTAGTATTTAGTGCTTTAAAGCCCGTTTAATAATTCGAATTCCTACTTATCAGGGGAAAAAGACATTTGATAAAAAACATAGCTCGCAGCGCCAGCTTGAAAAATTCTACAAAGTTTTAAAGCTATGCGCAACTACTTAAAATCCCATTAAATAAACTTATTTTATGGTCCAAGAAATTGATTTTTCTATGAAATCTTGGAATGGCTTATTCTCCCATACCTCTTTTGAATGACCCATCGACGTATATAGCATATTCCCCTTGCCTACTTTTTTATACCAAGCAACAGGATGATATTTCCCCATACCAAAATTCTTATCTTTCATCCAAAGCATATTTCCACTCGGCAAAATTTTATCCCCATCAATATATAAAAGGACTTGAGCATCTTTAGGTTGTTCATAAAATACATACCATTCATCCTTGGCATTCCATTCACCCACAAGCCAGGATTTAAAACTAGAATCTGCACGAGCCTCTACATGAATCTGCGCGTTTTGAAATTGAGGGTTCAACGGATGATGAGAAAATTTAGCTCCCAATAATGTCTTTTGATACCATTCCCACTTACGGTGCGAATCGTCCCCAGACCCATGAATCCCTAAAAAATTACCCCCATTTGTGATGTATTTCTGAAAAGCCTTTTGCTGTTCATCATTCAAAACAGGACCCGTCGAATTATTAAAAATAACTAAATCAAACAAACTCAATTGCTCCTCATTAAACACGCCACCCGACTCCGTTTCATATAAAAACCATTGATTCTTTTTTGCCATTTCAGTTAAAATTGGGCTAGAGGCCTCTATGGATTCCCCATGCCTGAAACTCGTTGTTTTAGAAAAAACAAGAATGGCTGGCCGATTTTTATTGATAAACAATGTAGGCCTTTCTGTTTCGTAAAAAACAGGAAACCCATTTTTTACTTTATAAATAAATAAAGCACCAAAAATAAAAAAGACACCAAAAATACCTAATAATGACCAGCCAATAATTTTAAATACTTTTTTCATTTGATAAGTTTTTTCAAATTTACAATTATCTATTAAAATACAAGCTCATGACACACGAACTAAGTATTTGCCTTTGGTTTGATAAAAATGCCAAAGAAGCAGCCGATTTTTACAAAAATACTTTCTCCGAATTTGAACCGATTTCAGAAAACCCCCTTGCCATAAATTACCGAATTTACGGCCGCAGATTTATGCATTTAAACGGTGGCCCCGGCTACCCCATAAATCCTTCTATTTCATTTTTTCTCAACATTAATAACGAAGAAGAAATTCAAAAAATTTGGGATATATTAATGCAAGACGGAGGGTCCATTTTAATGCCCCTAAATACCTATCCATGGAGTGCAAAATACGGCTGGTGTGCAGATAAATATGGGGTCAACTGGCAAATCATGATGGGACATAATTCCTCCGCAATAATTGCACCCAATTTTATGTTTACCGGTGCGAATAACGGCAAAGCCTCTGAGGCCATCGATTTTTATACCCAACTTTTTCCAAAATCTGAAATTCAATTCAAACAATTTTATGAAAAAGAAGAACAGGATATCGAAGGAAATGTCAAATACTCCCAATTCTTATTAAATGGACAAGTTTTCCACGCAATGGAAAGCTCAATGCCGGACATGCAGCCTTTCAACGAAGGGGTTTCTTTCGTCATAACTGTGGATAATCAAGAAGAAATCGACTATTATTGGGATCATTTAGTCCTTGATGGCCAACCTGGAAGATGCGGCTGGCTGAAAGATAAATTTGGGGTATCTTGGCAAATAGTTCCTTCTAACCTAGGTAAACTTATGTCAAATCCTGACACCGCTCCCAAAGCAACTTATGCTTTTTTACAAATGTCCAAATTTGTTATTGCCGATTTAGAAAAAGCCGTCCAAAGTTAAATTAATCCAAAACAGGAAAAACATACTTCGCAGCACCAGCTTTACTAACTTTCTAAAAGTTAGTAAAGCTATACGCTATATGATGAATTACCCAAAAATAGACTGATTTTCTAGATCAACTACTTGATTTTTAATTTAGCCTTAACCACATCCGCCGGGTATTTTAGAGCCAATTTTCTGATTTCATAACTAAAATCGGCAAAAGTTTTCTCCCATAATTTAGCCTCCTCAGGACTATATTGATAAAATCCCCGACCATTACTTACGCCCTTTCCACCGGATTTTACAATGTCGTCAATTAATTTTGGCACCTCCGTTCCATTGTACAATGTGGCATTTAAATCCTTCATGACATTATGGTAGGCAGGTACTCCCGTTAAATCCATCCAGCCAAAAACCCCGACCAATGTCATCCAATACCCCGTATTATTTCGGCAGGCACGATCCACATCTTCCACGGTCGCATATCCATTCTCAACCAAATAAAATGCTTCTCGGTACATTGCATACATCAATCTATTCGCAATAAATCCACGAATGTCCTTGCGCACTAAGGTTGGCTCCTTTCCCCAGCCATGCGATAATTCATATAAATATTCCCCCTTTGTAATATTACTTTGATCCCCACAAATAATTTCTAAAAAGCGCGTGGTATGCGATGGCTCCGCCCAATGCAATCCAAAAAACCGGTCAGGTTTTTGGGTCAATTTCTGTAACATACTAATCGGAATCGCAGATGTATTTGACGTGAGTAATGCATCCTCGCCAATTTCAGCCTCAATCTTTCCATAAACAGATCGCTTAATTTCCTCATTTTCTATCGTACACTCGATGACCAATTGGCATAATTTCAAATTCCCATACTCCTCACTAATCATCAAATTTCCCAAATAAAACTCCGCCGTTTCAGTAACCAATCCTTCTTCCTTCGCCTTATTTAAATGTTTTCTAATTCGCAATTCCGCCGTCTCCATGTCCATCGGAATTGGCGCAATGGCAACTACGGGATGGCCCGACATCAATAAACAGGTAGCAATGCTGCATCCCATCAGGCCTAAACCAACAACCCCTATTTGAATTTTACCTGCTTCCATTATTTATTTTCTTTCAACGCTTTTTCCACCGCCATCATGATTTCATGCTGCTCATGATTATTTCCCAATCGATCCATAAAGCCTTCCAAAACCTTTTTTGACTCAGCCGATTTTAAAGCCCCAATGCGCTGAACCATGTATAACAAGAACTTGGGCATCTTCGCTTTTTCAGCCATCGCCAAACTTCTCACAGGATCTATCGCAGCCAATGGTTCCGCCGCATACCAAACCATCAACGGAATATTGTGATCTAAGCGGTCTTCGGATTTTTGAGCTAAAGCCTCCACCACATTCCATCTCATTCCAGGGCGCAAACGCATCATACCGGACAACATAGCCAAACGAACCTGTGCACTCGATTCTGTCTTGGCCATGGACTCCAATTTGTTTAAAAAAGTAGCCGAAACGACTTTTTTCTCGGCAGCTAATTGGATCGCCCAACTCCTTAAATGTGGATTTTCGTGGCCCAACAATCTCTCCAAATCCATCTCCGTTAACCCTCCAGTAACCTGCAAAGTCCATAATGCCCTAAGCTTACGGGTGACATCAGGATTTTTGTCTAAAATTTCCCTTAATGCTTTGTAAACCTGAGCATTCCCGCCTCTTTCTTGCAAAATGGTTCGCGATTGACGCACATACCATTCTTTGGGATTTAATTGATGATTAACTAATTCCAAGTCGGTCGATTTACTCAAATCAACCCGAACAAACACATCCTTTTCATGAGTAATTTTAAATATGCGGCCCATGGTTTTATCATGCACATCTGGATTTGTACTATGGCATTGGTTTTTATCGTACCAATCAATCGCATAGACAGATCCGCTAGGGTCATATTTCATGTTAAGCCACTGCGACCATGAATCGTTCATCGACAAAAAATCCTTTTTATGGCTGGCGCTATAGCCAGAACCTTTGGGGGTCAAAATGTCGACATTAAGTTTTGCCCCATTGATATTATTCATGAAAATGTTGTTTCTGAATTCTTTAGGCCAAGTATTTCCTCCCAAATAAATCATGGCTCCCGCATGTGCATGGCCACCACCCGCAGAGGCCGACCTAAAGTTGCCCGCATGTGGCCCACGATCCCCAACATAATGTACGTGGTCCGCGATGGTTTTAATGTCATCATAGGTATAGGGGTTAAAATGTTTCCCGCCTTGTCTTTGATAACGTGCGCCTTGAATGATGTGAAACATGTGCGGAATCACGCAAACGGTAATAAATAGATGTCCATACTCATTAAAATCAATGCCCCAAGGATTGCTTGACCCTTCAGCAAACACCTCAAAAACATGTGTTTTAGGGTGAAAACGCCAAACCCCGGCATTGATCTTAGTGCGTTCAAGGTCCGTTGCCCCCGGTTTCCCCACATTGGAATGGGTGAAAACACCATGAGTTCCATACAGCCAGCCATCCGGACCCCAGCGCAAACTATTTAACACTTCATGGGTATCCTGAACGCCCCAGCCGTCTAGCAACTTTTGGATCGGACCCGTAGGTTTATCTTGGGTAAAGTCGGTCGGTATAAACAACAAATAAGGTGCGGCTCCCAGCCAAACTCCCCCCATACCCACTTCAATACCACTGACTAAATTTAGCCCCTCCATGAACACTTTTCTTTTATCCAAAGTCCCATCGCCATCCGAATCCTCCAAAATCAAGATCCGATCTTTTCCTTGTCCTTCTGGAGCTGGAATCGGATAAGTATGCCCCTCCACAACCCATAGTCGGCCCCTGGAATCCATCGTGAAACTAATTGGACGTACAATATCGGGCTCCGAAGCGGCCAAGGTAATCTTAAATCCTTTAGGCAATGTCATCACTTTGGCAGCCTCCTTTCCAGAAAGTCCCGCATGAAGGATCGGGTCAAGTGGCGGAAGAACAATGATGTCTTTTTGGTTTAATTCGTTTGGAAATGTAGGCCTCGTGACGTGAAACCTAAAATTGTCAAAATTTATGTGCGCCAATTTATCATGCCCCACATAAGGAATAGGCGAAATACCTGTCTCATTATCAATTATCCTGATGAACATTTCCTGGCCTAGATGCGCTTTTAAATTGGCCACCACAGGCTGTAATGTGGCGCGTCCTTGTCCCGTGGATTTGAAAATAACCTTTTGGCTTTTTGCTAAAACAAGCTCCACTCGAGTATCTTGAATCGCCCCACCAGAGACTAAAAAGCTCGCAAAAGGATGCGTTATTTTAAAAGATTCAGAGGTTAAAGTGCCCTTCAACGCATATTTTACCGTGCCGCCACTACTTAAAAAATAGGCCCCTTCAGGATTGATTTTTGCCGTTTTATCATGGAGAGGAGAGGGATCTTGGCTAATTAATGGATTTAAAAAAGCTTCTCCCGTGGCTTTCCAATTTTCCAAAGTTCCAGTTTCAAAATTAACATTGATCGATTTCCCGTTTTTCGTCGGGATAACACCCGTGGAAGCGATCGTTTCCGTATTACCTGTGACAATCTCTAGCTTTCCCACCATCCCGGCAGCTCGATGCCCAGGCACGGTACAAAAATAGATGTCATTTTCTTTGGCAATAAAAGTCATACTGACCTTGGCGCCTTTGTCCGAAATGGATGGAGTTTTGATCCCCGCTTTTTCTAAAGCAATGTCATGCGTCATCACCTCCCCATTATAAATAGTGATCCGAACTCGCTTCCCCTTATTTGCTTTTAGGGTAGGGTTTCTGGTTCCATCTTTGGCAAAATAACCTAGCATCGTGGCCTCTAACACATAATCGTGGTCAATACGCAACGTGTCTTGCGCTAATTTGGGAGCGGATGGCGGCACCATTTTGCTCGTAGATGCCAGAAAAAGTGTGGCCACAATCATGGCCAACCCATTGCGGAAAAAATTCTTCATATTCGGTTTAATTAAGGAAGCTCTTGCAAGTAAATATCTTTAAACGCTACGATCGCTTTCGCGCCGCCGTGAATCTGTAAAGCAATGAGGCCCGATTGTGGAATGGAAGCATCCATTTCCGTGTAATCCACGGTTTGCTTGCCATTAATGTAAAGACGAATTCGCTCATTTTCAGCCCTAACTTCATACGTATTCCAGTCGCCTTGCTTGATCCACGAGAGCACATCGGCTTCATTGGGCTTCATGAGCGTTTTATTGCGCCTGGATTCATCATATAAACTAGCCCAATAATCCTTGCCCCAATCCGCCTGATACCCAATCATTTCATAAGCTGGATTTGTGGCCTTCACACTTCGAAATTGAATTCCTGAGTTGACAAAGCCCTCCGTTCCGGTCAATTTTATCTTCAGTTTCAAATAAAAATTATGGTAGATTTTTTTCGTACTCAGAAAATTATTGTGGGGAACTCTCGTGTCTAAGGACCCGCCCACCAACATGCCATCCTGGATTCGCCAAGTTAGCGTATCGCCTTCCCAGCCTTTAAATGTTTTACCGTCAAACAATTTTTGTTTTTTGTTGGGCTTCGAATCTGGCGGTAGATTAGAAATGTTTACGCCAAATGTCTGGCTGATGGATATGCACAGTAGGCCAAAAATCAAGTAATGGTACATTTTCATTTTCATAGGTTTATAAAATCGTTTTAAAATTACGACTTTGTTTGAAATAGCCTAAGAATCAAAACGTTTCTTTGAAATTTGTCCCGAGAGTGACGGTTAAATACATGTAGGGTTTGATCAAATAAATGCGCTATTTATCATCTGACGCGCACCTTTAAAAATAGCAAAATCCTCATAAGGATTTATTATATGCCTCAGCCAAAAATTAGCCCTTCATTTATTCTAATCCCGCGAATTTCTTCACTTTTTCCCACACCGCATCATGCACAGGAACGCCTTTGATTAAATTCTCTCGCCTATTTCGGATCGACCTTTCCCCAGGATAGAGAATTTCTCCTCCTTCTATAACCGGAGTGGCTTGCCTCAAATGTTCAATCGTCTGTTTCAAAGCTTGGTCCACAAACGGCTGATCATTCATTTTTAATGGGTCAATCGCGATGAAAACTTGTGAACAACCCCCGCAATTTCCATATCCATATTGGTCAATAGCCGCCGTTGTTTTTCCATTCGATAATAGACTAGCCAAAAGGTCCAACATGATGGCAAAACTCGACCCTTTCCAATAACCGGTCGGCAATATACGTCGCGTTTTTTCTATCTCTCCGGGGTCATCGGTCAATAAGCCCTCCGAATCAAAGCCGCCAGGATAAGGCAGTTTTTCACGATTTAATCGCGTGTTTTCTAATTTTCCATAGGAGTATTGAGACATGGCCATATCCAAAACCACATGACCTTCCTGTCTCGGAATAGCCATAACAAATGGGTTGTTGCCAATACTGGCTGAAGTCGCACCCCAAGCGGGCATACACGATTCGGTGTTGGTCCAACAAATTCCGATCATGCCTTGGTTTGCGGCGTGCCAACCGTATGTTCCGCCCCGCATCCAATGTGTTGTATTGTTCAAGGACACCAATCCCAAACCTGTTGATTTTGCAATTTCAATCGCGCGATCCATCGCAAAAAAAGCATTGGTAACGCCCGGTGCCAAATTGCCATTGTAAATTTCAATGGACCCCAATTGTTGCTCAAGGGTCGGCGTAGCGCCTAAATTCACCCAAGCATTTTCTATGTAATTGATAAAGCGTTCCACCCGATTTAAGCCATGGGAAAATATGCCATCGCAACTTGTTTCCGCATGCGTCCGAGCACAAATTTCAGCTTGATTTTCGGACATTCCCGCGCGCATAAAGGCTTTTTTTATCGTAGATTTTAATTCTTCAAATTTGATTCTTTGCATTGAACGAGACTGTAGCAAGCAGCTTTACTAACTTTTTAAAAGTTAGTAAAGCTAAAGAGAAAAAAATAAATACGAAACGAATAGTGATCTACTACTTGATCATTTCAAATATTCTAAAATTTAATAGGTGGGCGTCATATCACTTTCCACACAAATGATATAATCAGCTTTCCCTAAATGTTCCGGTAAAAGTGAATTGATTTCATCTTGGCTGACAGTCGCGATGGTAGCGATTTTCAAATTAGGGTTTGACTTTTTTAGGTACCAAGAAATCCCTTCAAAATATTCAGAATGGTAAGAGCCGTTGTAATGAATAAATAGCCCGCCTGGCTTTTGGTTTTGAAAAATAAAATGGGCCATTGTCGCATCCTTAATCGCTTGGGCTTTGGCCATATTTGGCATTTTATGTTCCGCCATCATGGCCAGCATCTTGACATATCCGGGTAGTTGAGGATCAAACAAAATAGGCAGGGGAGCAATCCACTTTTTTTCTTCCGCGGTCAATTTATCCAGACTTTCAAAACCCCCTTTGGAGACAAGGCTTGCATATTTACGCGGTATGTTTGTGGCTATAAATGGGAGCTTATTTTGTTTGGCTAAATTGACTAATGGCGCATAATCCGTTTTATAGTTTTTCCAAAGTCGGGCCGTTGAATCCAACCCCTTTTCCGTCAATTTTCCATTCAAGTACAGATTTAAAGCTGGTTGATTGTCCTGTTCAAACATCTCAGCGCCTAAAACTAATTCGCGGGCCGACAAACATGATTTGGTGATTTCCAACTCTAACCAATGGCTAATCGGGTTATTATGCAATTCCCCGACCAATACCACATCTTGCTTGATGAGCGTTTTAATCATTTTGCCATAGGCCAATTTCTTGCCCTTCGCGTTATACAAAATATAAGCGGGCTTGTTTTGAGCCGGCAATAAATAGGGTATAAACGCTCCTAAAAAAATGATGAATAAGAATTTTCTCATGGCCTAAATTTCATGTCGAGTAAAAATAGTAAATATTAGGCTTTTATCTTGGACGAATATTATTTAGGCCGACGAGCCATATCAAATAAAAGGTGCAATATTTGCTATTAATTAAGAATACTTCTAATCCCATGACACAAAAAATAATACCATTTCTATGTTTTGTATTTTTATTTGTGTCGACAAACGCCAAAGCTGAAGATTTCAATTCTGGGGATAGTACTCAAAAAACATATCACATTTCAGGGGCAGTAGCCGTAACACAAAATGGCTTTTCCATTTTGCCCATGTTTACGCTAGGCAAACCGGCGGCTATTTTTGATTTGTCGGTGGGCAGTGACCGAATAGCCTTTGAGCCCCAATTTCGTTTTTCCTTAGAAGGTAGGCCTTGGTCCTTTATTTTTTGGTTTCGATACAAGGCCGTCAACCAGAAAAAATTCAAATTTAGTATTGGCGGACACCCTTCCGTAGCCTTTAGAAATACTTCTTTGTATGATAAAATGGGTGTGCCAAAAACCGTTTTAAATCCCCAACAATATTTTGCGACCGAGTGGATTCCTTCCTACCAAGTGTCAAAAAAAGTCTCCTTAGGAATGTACTATTTAGTTTCACAAGGGCTTACGGAAGGTACTAATCATCGGACCAACTTTGTAACTGTCAACGCGGTCATCAATAATGTTTTATTGGCCAAAGACACCTATTTGCGCTTCTTTCCTCAAATCTATTATTTAGATATTGATGGAGTCGATGGCTACTACATCACAGAAACATTGACGCTTTCCAACAAGCACATTCCATTTACCATTTCATCCATTATGAACAAAAAATTGCGTTCAAGGATTCCTGGGGATGATTTCGTGTGGAATATCAGCTTAAACTACTTGTTTAATAAGCAGTTGAAAAGAATTTAATTACGTGCTTTAAAACTAGAATTTCGGCAAAAATTTATTTACTCTTCACCGGTTTTTCTTCCTTGTTGTTTTTATCCTTTAAGATAAAAAACCTAAGCGCCAACTCATGCGTTTGGTTAGTCACTTTACTAATCATGCTCGTTGGCATTTCATAGACGTAGCCGATGTAGGTTCTTTTGGTCGCTTGGACGCCTAAGCGAATGCCCCAACTTTCTTGATGGCGGTAGTTTAATCCTACGTCGAGTGAGCCTCGCAAGTTGGCCATCACATTCGCATCCCAACTCAAGGGAACATTTCCAGCCATGCGCGCCAAGACACTTGGATATAAAGTTACTTTCTCACTAATCTCTATTTTGTTTCCTACCATCGCATATAAATAAGCTACGTCTTTATAAGCGCCCGACTTATCTCCAAAATCATACTTGATGATCCTAGGCATCGAGAAACTTGCAAAGAAGCCATTGCTTTTTGAGATCCTCGCACCCCAACCCAAGTTCATCTTCATGCCCGTGCTGCGATCGCCCGCAAACAAGGCATCACCGTCATGCACCAACCTTACTCCACTAAAGTCCAAGGCTACATTCGCTACTCCCAAACGTATCCCTCCTGATAAATTCCAGTCCTCACTCAAGCGTGTATGGTAGGCAAAGTCTCCGGATAACATCGTGATCTTCACAGGTCCCGCCTGATCAAACATGGCATTAAATCCAAGTCCACGCTGCTTTTTCCATTTAAAGTTTCCATTTAAAAAATAGGTCTTGGGTAATCCTTCGATGCCTAACCACTGTTGGCGATGCATGACAATGATCTCACTCGAATCCGTACTTCCCGCCTGAACCGGGGTAATCACCTGAGGATTAAAGCGGTACATGTTGTACATCGGTTCGATCTGGGCCTTGGCCCCTTGGGACATGAATATGGCTATAAGCACAGCCAAAAGGAAGCTTGTACTCCTCTTATGTATTTGTGCTGTTTGATTGTTTATATGTTTGTTATTCATCTGTTTGCTATTTGTCTTTGTTTTCTTTTGCTTTCGTAGGGTTGCTTTTTCTTTTCCTTTTTTATCCTTCTGTTTTTCCTACTTATTTACTTCTCCTGGCGGTTGATGTACACATAGGTACCCACGTTCGGATACTTGCCAAAAAAGTCAATCACATAGTAATACGTTCCATCGGGCAATAGATTATCACCTGCTAGCAGGCTAAAGGCCCGGTCGGTCTGTCCACCCCAGTCGTTCTTGTAATTGCTTGTCTGATAAACTATATTGCCCCATCGATTGAAGATCGTTAACTCATTCGGTTGGTTTCTCAGGATCCCTGGGATGATCAATACATCGTTCTTTCCATCGCCATTCGGTGAGATTCCGTTCGGGGAAAAGGTTGCACATTGATCTGCATCGATGCGGTTGTCTACTCCGTCTTTATCGCAATCGGCTAGGGCTCCAAAGTTGATGTCGTTCTCCAACTTATCCAAGATTCCATCATTGTCTGAGTCCGTGTCTATGTAATCCGCTTTGCCGTCTTTATCGGTATCCACTGGGTTGCTTGGATCCTTGCCTGCTTCTTCTTTGTCTGCATAGCCATCGTTATCGGAATCTAAATCCCTATAATCTGGAGTTCCGTCCGCGTCCGTGTCCACAGGTTTTGTAGGGTCCGCTCCAGCTTCTATCTTATCTGGAATGCCGTCATTGTCTGAATCGGTGTCCTGATAATCGGGTTTGCCATCTCCGTCCGTATCGATTGGGTTATTTACATTGCCTGCTTCCACCGCGTCTGGAATTCCGTCATTGTCAGAGTCCGTGTCTATGTAATCTGGTTTTCCATCCCCATCCGTGTCCACAGGCTTGCTTGGATCCTTGCCTGCTTCTATCTTATCTGGAATGCCATCCCCATCTGAATCTAAATCCCTGTAATCTGGAATGCCATCTTTATCCGTATCCACTGGAACCTGAGGGTCTTTGCCAGCTTCTACTGAGTCAGGAATTCCATCATTATCTGAGTCGGTGTCTAAATAATCCGGTTTGCCATCCGAGTCTGTATCCACAGGTTTGTTTGGATCCTTACCCGCCTCGACTGCATCCGGGATTCCATCATTGTCTGAGTCCGTGTCTATGTAATCGGGCTTGCCATCCGAGTCTGTGTCGACTGGTTTATTTGGATCCTTGCCCGCTTCCACTGAGTCTGGGATTCCGTCATTATCAGAGTCCGTATCTTGATAATCGGGTTTGCCGTCACCGTCTGTGTCCACAGGTTTATTTGGATCCTTTCCAGCTTCTACGCTGTCTGGAATTCCATCATTGTCTGAGTCCGTGTCTTGGTAATCTGGTTTACCATCACCGTCTGTGTCGACTGGTTTATTTGGATCCTTGCCCGCTTCCACTGCATCTGGGATTCCATCATTATCTGAGTCCGTGTCTAAATAATCTGGCTTGCCGTCACCATCTGTATCCACAGGTTTATTTGGATCCTTTCCAGCCTCTGTTTTGTCTGGGATTCCGTCATTATCTGAGTCGGTATCTTGATAATCTGGCTTGCCGTCGCTGTCTGTATCCACAGGTTTGCTTGGATCCTTGCCCGCTTCCACTGAGTCAGGGATTCCATCTCCGTCTGAGTCTAGGTCTAAATAATCAGGCGTTCCATCTGTGTCCGTGTCCACTGGTTTGCTTGGGTCTTTGCCCGCTTCTACTGAGTCAGGGATTCCGTCATTATCTGAGTCCGTATCTCTAAAGTCTGGTGATCCATCACCGTCTGTGTCCACAGGTTTGCTTGGATCCTTACCCGCTTCTACACTATCTGGGATTCCGTCATTGTCAGAGTCCGTGTCTTTAAAGTCCGGTGTTCCCTCGCCGTCGGTGTCGGTTGCCGCTGGGTTCACCATCTCTTTTCTGTCATCCCAACCGTTATTATTGTTGTCCACCAGGCCTGTGCAATTATCACATGCCGCTGAGCCTTCATAGCGATCCGGGATTCCATCTCCATCACTATCCAAGTCCATGAAGTTCTTGGTTCCATCCCCGTCCGTATCCATTGTTCCGTCAATGAAATCAGCGATCCAATCTCCGTCTGAATCTAGGTCTCGGTAATTAGGTCTTCCGTCACCGTCTACATCATAGGTTTGTTCCAGTGAATCTAGTAGGCTATCTCCATCTGAATCTAAATCTAAAAAGTCTGGGATACCGTCCTTGTCTGTGTCTTGTGGGCCTCTTGGTTTTCCACCCATGCTCGACTCTAAAAAGTCAGCAAGGCCATTGCCATTGCCATCCGGGAAGCTACCATCGGCATTACTCACCCGGCCATCAAAATTATAGTCTTGGTGGTATTCAGATATTCCTGCTGCTTCCCAAGCGTCTTTGATTCCGTCGCCGTCACTGTCTAGATCTAAATAGTTCTTGATTCCGTCTCCATCCGCATCTGCATTGCCTTCCATTTTATCTAGTATTCCATCATTGTCTGAATCTAAATCCAAGTAATCGGCATCTCCGTCGCCGTCGCTATCGATGCGGCGCTCGTCTCTGTCCGACATCATGTCGTTGTCTGAATCGGTATCCAAGTAATTAGGAATGCCATCCCCGTCAAAGTCATCTGGGTTATCGGCTCCATTGCATTCGGCATGGTTGCTAATCCCGTCGCCGTCACAGTCGCCATTCTTAAAGTAATTGTTATAGGCCGCAGTGCCTAGTTTAGGGATTGTAAATCCTACTCGGCCTACGCAATAATCAAAGGGTCCACTGTCCGTTCCGTTCGGGGTACCGTCTCCGTCGCAGTCCGCTGCTTTCCAAGCAGCACTTGTATTGGCTAAAATCTGGCTACTCGGTAAATAACTACAAGCGTCGATTGGGTCGGTGCCGTCGATCGCTTCTTGTGAGTCTGGGACGCCATCGCCGTCGGTGTCAAGAATAATTGTAAGATTTAATGTGCTATTCGAAGACAAACCAGCCCCACTAGCTGTTGGAGTCAAAATGATGGTTTCATCTCCTTCAATAATCCCATCATCAATCGCTGAAATAGTCAAAGTGCCACTGGTCTGACCCGCAGGAATAACGATTTGAGGAGTGTTATTGGTAAATTTTTGTACTTGATAGGCCTCAGTACTCGACACATATAGATTGCTAGATCCGTCTATTCCCACAAAACGGGGAGTATCAAGTTGATTTGCAGCTGAACCTTGGCCATAACCTCCAGCAACTGTTACTCCAGATGTCGCTCCTGGTGACCATTTTTGAATACGATGATTATCTCGATCTACCACATATAAATTACCTGAAGGATCAATTGTAACTCCGAGAGTATAATTTAATTGATTCGCTGCTGAACCCGCGCCATTACCTCCAGCGACTGTCGTTCCAGCTGCTGCTCCTGGTGCCCATTTTTGTACACGATGATTATCTCGATCTGATATATAAAGGTTACCAGATACGTCAATAGCTATTCCAAAAGGAAGATTTAATTGATTCGCTCCTGAACCCGCGCCATTGCCTCCAGCGACTGTCGTTCCAGCTGCTGCACCTGGCACCAATTTTTGTACGCGATGATTACCTCGATCTGCCACATACAAATTACCTAATGCGTCAATAGTAATTCCATAAGGCTGAGATAATTGATTGGCCAAAGAGCCATCTCCATTGCCCCCAGCCACAGTTACTCCCAATGTTGCTCCAGGTGCCCATTTCGTAACCCGATGATTAAAGCGTTCTACAATATATAGGTTGCCTAGTCCATCCATAACCATTCCAACAGGATAATCTAATTGATTAGCCGCTGAACCGGCACCATTACCTCCAGCAACAGTTACACCAACGGTGGCTCCAGGTGTCCATTTCTGAACTCGATGATTATCTGTGTCCGCTACATATAGATTGCCAGATCCGTCAACTACAATACCATAAGGTGATAATTGATTAGCCGCAGAACCTGAACCGTTTCCTCCAGCAACTGTAATACCAATAGAATTATAACCCAATACACTAAAATTATAATCCGTATTATTCGTAGCTGTTCCTGTTGGCGCAAAATTGATAACTGTCCGATCAACACTAACAGCTGAACGGTTAGCGGTAATAGTAATAGTTTCACCCTCTTTAAAACTGTTTTTATTCGTTGCAAGGGTAACGGATGAGATAGTGAAAGTTGTACTTTTCGTTCCTATGTAGTTCCCCATCCCCGTAATAGTAACTGTAGCCGTTCCCGCGTTTATATTGTTAGCATATGCGACCGAATAGTGTGTGCCGAGGGTCAAGGCCGTGCCATCATCCTTTACTATAATTGCTGGAGTCAAGGAAGATCCCGTGAAATTTTGGTCTGCTATGGCATCAATCGTCAGCCTGCTGACCTCTGCATTTGATGTCATTACTCGATTTCCTGTTCCAGAGTAAGCGACAGATACAAATAAACCATTTGCATACGTTAAGCCCCACCAGTCATTATCTGCAGCCGATGTCTGAGAGGTCCAAGTAATCCCATCGGGGCTAGTCATGATTCGATTTCCTGTTCCAGAGTCGGCAACGGCTACAAATAAACCATTACCGTATTTTACTAGATTCCAGTTATTATCCGAAGCCGAGGTTCGAGAGGTCCAGGTAATCCCATCTGGGCTAGTCATAACTCGATTTCCAGTTCCAGAGCTAGCAACGGCTACAAATAACCCATTTCCATAGGTTACACCTACCCACTCATTATCTGCTGCTGAGCTTCGAGCGGTCCAAGTAATCCCATCTGGGCTTGTCATGACACGATCTCCTGTTCCAGTATAAGCGACAGATACGAATAACCCATTCCCATACGTAACACTTAACCATTCATTATCAGCTGCCGAGTTTTGAGCCGTCCAAGTAATCCCATCTGGGCTTGTCATGACTCGATTTCCAGTTCCAGAGATAGCAACGGCTACAAATACTCCGTTTCCATAAGTTACACTAATCCAATAATTATCTGCTGCTGATGTTCTAGCTGTCCAAGTAATACCATCTGGGCTGGTCATGACTCGATTTCCAGTTCCAGAGCCAGCAACGGCTACAAATAAACCATTCCCATACGTAACACTTCTCCAAAAATTATCTGCTGCCGAGGTTCGAGCCGTCCAAGTAATCCCATCTGGGCTAGTCATGACCCGATCTCCAGTTCCAGAGCTAGCAACGGCTACAAATAACCCATTCCCATATGTTACACCTAACCATGAATTATCTGCTGCTGATGTTCGAGAAGTCCAATTAATTTGTGCATTTAATTGAAAACAAAGAATAGAGGTAATTAAGATTAAAATTAATTTTTTTATCATAGAACTAGGTTTTAACTAATCATTGGAAATTCCTTCCAGGAATTTAAAAAATCAGTTTAAGGGTTGATATTATAGAAGTAAAAGCCGGGACCATTTACTTTTACATGAACAGATTCATTAGCAGAAAACGCTAACGCATTCGAATATGTGTTAGAAGCAAAATTGAAAAGACTATAGTTAATATTTTTAATGACCCCAATGACTGATCGGAGAAACGAAGTTCCTTTGACGGAAAGTTCATCCCAAAAATTTCTAGAAAAAGAAATAAAATAAGTACAAAAAAACTTGGGTATTTTTAATAAACGAAAGGATTTAATCCCATAAAAATGGAATTCTGATGCTGTAATTAAGAAAAAAATAATTCGAAGTAATTTACTTTTTTGCTTAAAGCGCTTCGGCAGGCTAATGAAAGACAAAGAATAATAATTTAGAACTAATTTTTAAAAACAAATATATTTAAAGGGAATAACTATTCATAATCTATATTGTTATAAAATTGTTTTTAATTCATGATTCTTAATTATTCAAAATCAGACACTTACAATTAAATCATAAATCAAAATATTAGCCTAAGCCTTTTGTCCACGACAAACTCACACCTTTTTAAATAAGCAAAAAACAAAATTTTGACTCATGCCCATCGGCGTCATGTGATTTTCGCGCTTGCACAGAATGTTTTTAAATGCCTTGGATTCAAACCTATTTTTCATTCCCGTTTCATCATATTGCTTCACGTCCAGGCCGCTGCATTTGGTGGGGCCATCGGTAGAAAAAGTACCCACAATAACGTTACCCGATACCGCGTTTGACACTAGATTTAAATAGGAGTTAATGGTTTTTTCTTCCGTTTGGAAATGAAATGCGGCCCGATCGTGCCAAATCGTATATTGTTCTTTTGGTTTAAAGTCCAACACATCTTGCACTATCCAAGTGATTTGATTTGATTTATTGCCTAAACGTTTTTTGGCTCTTTCAATCGCCGCTTCCGAAATATCTAAAACGGATAGATCGCTATAGCCCTCGGCCAATAAATAATCGACCAATTTACTGTCACCCCCGCCTATATCGATAATTTTAGCTGATTTTGAAGGATTAAACGAGTGGATAAGGTCCAAAGAAACGGATGGCTTTTCCTCAGTCCAACTCACCTCGTTGGGTTTTTTTGTTTGGTAAATCGTATCCCAGTGTTTTTTGATTTCATCATTCATATGGCAAATTTCAGCATTTACTGGCTATTGAACTGTGACAAAGGTCAATAAAAGTGAATTTCAGCATTTATTTTCAAATCGCAATTTTGGGAAACCCTACAATTACACTAATTTCAGGCATGGAAAACGCTTACTTCGCCGAACAGACATTCGAAAAAATCTCAGTCATTCAGCCAGGGGAATATGAACAATGCCTATTTAAAAACTGTGCCTTTGAATCCGCTGATTTCAAGAACTTTAAATTCCTGGATTGCCGATTTGAGTCATGCAATGTGAGTTTAGTACAGTTGAGTGGGGCTTGTTTGCAAAAAGTTCATTTCGCCGATTGTAAAATGCAAGGACTTCGTTTTGAGGCTTGTAATCCATTTCTTCTTGAGGTGAGTTTTGAACGATGCAGCTTGAATCTATCCTCTTTTTATCAAGTCAAAACCAAAGGTACTTCATTTCTACATTGCAGTTTACAGGAAGTTGATTTTACAGAGGCCCAATTCCCAAAAGCGGTTTTCGACGAATGCGATCTTTCTGGAGCACTATTTGATCATACCATTTTAATGGAAGCGGATTTTAGAACCGCGCATTCCTATGAAATTAATCCCAGCATCAACCAACTAAAAAAAGCAAAATTTTCAAGGGATGGCTTAGCGGGTTTGGTCCAAAGTTTTGGGATAACGATTTCCTAATTACAAATTCCGCTTCTTCTTTTCACTGACGGCATAATCCACAGCCCTCGCAGTTAAGGCCATATAGGTGAGGGACGGATTCTGTGTGGATGTCGAGGTCATGCAAGATCCATCCGTGACAAACACGTTTTTACAATGATGCATTTGGTTAAAAGCATTCAACACAGAGGTCTTAGGATCTTTTCCCATGCGCACTCCTCCCATTTCATGATTCTCATTTCCAGGTAGACGCTTGGTGTCAATCGGCTGAATATTGGTAAATCCTGCCGCCGCATACATTTCGGCAAATTGCTGATGAAAATCTTTCAACATCTTCTCATCATTCTCATCATAAGCCACCGCAACTCTGAGTTGGGGTATTCCATATTTATCCTTCAATTGCCCATCCAAACGAACGGTCGAATGTGCTTTAGGGATCGTTTCCCCCATCATGCCTACGTTGATGTGCCAGTGGCCTAGTTTTTGTGCCAACAAAGAATTCTTTAATGATTCGCCCACAAGGTCTTTAGCATTTAACACCACCCGACTTGTCGAAAGGTTACTCGCATAGCCTCTCAAAAAATCCGTTTCTTGCTTATACACATTTCTAAAGCGCGGGATATACCCAGACGTCGGCCTTTTTCCCTCCGTCTTATATTCCAAATCCCCATCGTACTCGGCCGTAATTCGACCCCGATAACTATGAAAAGCCATGTGGGTTCCCAAAATTCCTGAATCATTTCCGAGCCCATTTGGGAAACGAGAAGAAATGGAATTCAACAAAATTAAATTCGTCGCTAAAGGAGAGGCGTTCACAAAAATAATAGAGGCATAATATTCCTCCATTTCATGGGTCAGCGCATTCACCACGCGAACGCCGATCGCCTTATTTTTTTTCTCATCATACATAATAGAATGAACAACGGAATGAGCTTTCAACGTTAAATTTCCTGTGTGATAAGCCGCTGGCAAAGTAGCAGAATTACTACTAAAATATCCGCCATAAGGACAGCCGCGCTCACATAAGGTTCGGTTTTGGCATTGGCTTCTCCCGACATCCCGATGTATTTTATCGGCCTGGCTTAAATTCGCCGTGCGCGCAATAATCACATGCCGATCCGCATATTTATTTTTTAATACTTGGCCAAAATGCTTCTCCACACAAGACAACTCATAAGGCTTTATAAAATCGCCATCTGGCAAGGTTTCCAAGCCATCTTTATTGCCCGAAATACCCACAAATTTTTCCACATAACTGTACCAAGGAGCCAAGTCTTTGTATCGAATGGGCCAGTCGACCGCATAGCCATCTCGCGCCGGACCCGTAAAATCAAAATCACTCCATCGCTGGGTATGGCGACCCCATAAAAGCGATCGGCCCCCGACATGATACGCCCGAATCCAATCGTACGGTTTGTCTTGAATGTAGGCCTGCTCTTCGTCTTTGGTCAAAAAATGAGAGGTCGCCTCGGAAAAAATAAAGTTCTTACTCGCAATGCCGTATTCCTTTTTTAACTCTGTTGGCACCTGTCCGCGATGCGGAAATTCCCATGGATTAAGTGAGGTAGTCGGATAATCTGCGACATGTTTGACGTCTCGACCTCGATCCAACAGAAGTGTTTTCAAGCCTTTTTCGGTCAGTTCTTTCGCCGACCAGCCTCCACTGATTCCAGAGCCAATCACAATGGCATCAAACGTACGTTTATCTTTAGCGTTCATTTTTTATAGCCAGTAATTTGAAAAGTTTTTAGAAAAATGAGGGATTGCCATTTCAGGTTCGGCAATCTCAGGATGCCAAAGCTTCTCCCACTCAAAACTATAATAGCCAGAATACCCGCCAGATTTTAAAGCATGAAGCGCTTCCTTCACCGGAGCATTTCCTTCACCCAAAAGTGTGTATTTCTCTCCCGCCTCCGTAACAATCGCATCCTTGATATGCGTATGTAAAATATATTTTTTCAATACTTGGTACACTTGCGCTGGGGGTTCTTTGGTGACCGACCACATATTAAAGAAATCCCAAACGAGGCCTACATTTTGATGATGGGTTTCTTGCATGATGTGCAGGAGCATATCGCTTTTAATCACTTTGCCATGCGATTCCAAAAGTACTTTCACCCCACTATTTTTTGCATAATTTCCTAACTCAATCAGTCCTTGAATAATGGCATTCACCGTTTCTTTCTCCGGCTGATCTTTGGGTAAGTCGTTGGGGAATACACGAATAAACGGGCAGGCCAATTGGTTTGCGAGGTCAATAAATCTCTTCGCCTCATCTATATTGCTTTGTCGCTTTTTGGCATCCAAGAAATGCAGGTTGGCCGACGAACCCAAATTAACAATTTTCAAACCTGCATCTGCCACTTGCCTCCGCGTGCTTGCGAGATTAGTCGGGCTGAAAATCGGAAGCGCGGGAAGATCTAAATTTCCCTTAATCCCTCTGATTTCAATCCCTGAATACTGGTTTTTGGTGGCATGTTGGAGTACCTGAGAAAAATCCCATGTCGGGCAACCTAAGGTCGAGAAAGACAAGAGGGGTTTATTCGCCTTATTAAAATCCAAGGCGGAAAGCCCTAAAAGACCCGCGCTTTGTTTTAAAAATTCCCGGCGATTTTTCATGCGTTAAAAAATTTATGTTGGCATTCCTTCGTAAAAAGAACAAGAGCTTTAAAGCCCTTGTTCAAAATACCTATCAAGATTTCATATTGAAAAAGGAAGATTGCTTACTTCAACAATTTCATTTTAATGGGATCCCAATGAATGATTTTTTTAGAGAAATAACTTTCATTACACGCCAAGGCAGGAGCGGCAGCTCTAAATCCAAACGTGGCATCTTCTACAACGGCTTTCCCTGTTCTGATTGCATCAAAGAAATTAGTAAAGTGATCTAAATGTTCGTTGTATCCTGTCGGTGGTTTGAACGTAATATCCTCCTTCAATGGGCGCTTTTTCTGTGCTTCGGTCCATTTGGCATCATATTCCTTTTGCATTTCTTCTTGCATGCTTTTGGAGAATGTAAATAAGGAATCATATCCGCCAAAACCTGGGGCTTCTGGCAAAATACTGTGCTTGATCGAGATGTTATTTCCTTTGACATCCATCACCCCTTCGGAGCCAATAAACCGGGTAACTTCCTGGCCACCTGTTCCGCTGATAAAGTTTACTTGAAGCGTTAATTGGAATGCCGGATGTTCAGCCGTATCTCCATATTGCATCGTTCCCGCCATGACATCAGGTAGATTTCTACCATCTTTCCAGTGGCTAAATTGGCCTGTGCTGACAATGGTTTTAGGTCCTAAAGAGTTTGTCACAAAATGCGTTCCACTCAATAAGTGAATAAATAAGTCGCCGGCCACACCCGTACCCACTTCTTTAAATGCTCTCCACCAGAAGAATTTCTTGGCGTCAAATTCCATTTTGCCCGTCGCCTCTACGAAACGATCCCAGTCGGTCGACATGGCACTAGCGTCTTTTGGTATGGTATATTCCCAAGCACCGATGGAGCTTTGTCGGTCATACACCGCATTCACCATGTTTAATTTGCCTATTTCTCCGGCGGCTAGTAATTCTTTTGCTTTGGCTAAGCCGAGGCTGCTAACACGCTGAGAGCCCACTTGCAATACTTTGTTTGAATTTTTTTGTGCCTGAATGACTTTATATCCCTCGTCTATTTTATAGACCATTGGCTTTTCCACGTAGACGTGTTTTCCTTTGGCCAACGCATCCAAGGTAATACGGCAATGCCAAACATCCGTAGTCGCGATGATCACCGCGTCGATGTCCGCACGGTCTAATAATTCCTTATAATTTCGAGTGGTGTAAAGGTCTTTGCCATATAATTCTTTGGCGTTTTCAATGCGTCCTGTATATAGATCACAAATACCAGCTAGTTCAACGCCCGGAACTTTCAGGGCGGTCGCTAAATCGAAGTGTCCTTGAACCCCAAAACCAATAACTCCTAATCTAATTTTTTCACCCACGGAAACGCGCTTTTCATACAGCATAATTCGCTCCTCGGATTTTTGTTGGGCTGCTAGGGAAGACAATGGGAAAGCAGCGCTTGCTACGCCTAAGGCTCCTATTTGTTGCAAAAACTTTTTGCGTGATGATTGATTTTCTTTCATAAGTTTAGATTTGTAGGCCAATTTAATATAAAATTTCTAGAGACCATTCATTTGCGTTTATAAAGATGTGTGCAGGCAAACATATTTTAAAACAACCCTAACTTTGTGACATGATTCAGCAAAAACAACCCTAACTTTGTGACATATTCGAATTAACTTATTTCTAAAGCTTGAAAATAAGTCATTAAGAAAATTCGAAAACCTGTTTTCATTTTTACTCATTGAAAATAATAAATTATGAAAATAGACTTTATTCACAAAATTCAACACATCGGTATCCCCGCGCATGATTTGGAGGTATCCATTCCATTCTATGAGCGCCTTGGATTTGAAAATGTGATGGAATCACCCTTTGAATTTGACGGGGGATATGGCACCTGCGTGATGATGAAAAATCATGAGGTGATCGTCGAGTTATACCAAATGCCTGAGAAACAATTAGCGGAAATTAAGCAGCGAAAAAATGGGCATGTCGACCATTTTGCCATTGATGTCTCTGATGTAGATTTAGCTTTTGATACCTTGAAAAAAGCGGGTTTTGAGATGTTAGAATCCACGCCAACTTTCTTGCCATTTTGGAAAAATGGAACTCGGTTTTTTAATGTGAAAGGTCCCTCAGGAGAGACCATTGAATTCAATCAAATTTTATGATGGGATCGAATAGCCATGAGGTCTATTTTTTAAAAATAGTAATTCTAAAGGCTCCTAAAATAGAAAAAATGCATGCCTAGAATAAGCATGCATTTTTAATAAGAGATTATTGAAATTTATTTCGCTGGGATCAGCAATTCAATGTTTTCCCAGGCAAATGAAATGCCTTTTGCAACCACTTTATATTCCAAAGCTTCTTTAAAATCTGATTTTTTAGGCTTCGCTTTAATGGTGACCACATCTTTTTCAGCATTGCGGGTCGTTTCACCTCCACGCTTAATGCCCCACTGGCCTACTTCTGAATTTATAATTACTTGCCACTCGCCTTCGCTTGGAATCATGTAAATGGAGTATTTGCCTTTGGGTAAATTAGTTCCGCCAACAGAAATATCCGCATCTGTTTCAATGCTTGTCGCCGTGTTAGCACCCGCGCGCCACACTTTATCCATAGGAACTAATTCGCCCCAGATTTTTCTTCCTTTTACGGAAGGGCTGCTATAAACGAGGGTAACATTTGCTTTGCCGATTAAACCTGTCACGGTCATTTTGGGACTTGCGGGCGCTTGGCCTTGGGCAAAGGATAATTGGGCCGTCAGTATAAACAGACCTGCCATGAATAAGGATTTGATTGTTTTCATTTTTAATTTAAGTTTAGGTATAAATGTGTTTTTGCAAAAATGCAATGTGGGCCAAATTTAAAGAATTATTTACTTGTTCCGTTTCAATTTATTTTCATTTATTTATGATCCATGACCTAATAGTCAACCAAGCCCTCTTTTATAATATATTTTCAATACTAAGTAGAATAGAATCCATTTTATCTTTTTGATAAAAACCTCATTATGAACTTCAATCATACAAAAAATTTATTCCTAAGTAGCTTGTTGGCTATGTTGATTACCCTGCCTATCCTAGCTCAAAAACAACCGACTTTAGGAATTAGAAGCGTGGAAACATTGCGAATCGCCGGATTGCAATTCAAAGACTTAAATAAAAATAAAAAATTAGATGCCTATGAAGATTGGCGTTTGCCTATGGATGCTAGGGTAAAGGATTTGGTATCCCAAATGAACCTGGAGGAAAAAGTGGGATTCATGCTGATCAGTACGACCCGAATGGGTGGCGATCAGGTTTTTGGAGCTGGGGTTCAGCCTGGGGGGCCACAAAAGCCAATTACCGAAGGGTTCAATGAAGATGATTTGGTTCAGAATACCAATATGTTTACGCGCAAACCTTTGTCGAGCCCCAATTTATCTGCGGCTGGAACTACGAAAGCCATTACAAAACTTCAATTAAGGCATTTCATTTTACGTGCGAATCCTTCTCCTGATATTTTAGCCAAATGGTCAAATAATTTACAGGCGCTTTGCGAAACAAGCCGGTTAGGAATTCCGGCAATTGTCGCATCCAATCCAAGAAACCATGTAACCACGGATGCGTCTGTTGGCCTAAGTGTAGGAGTAACTGCATTTTCAAAATGGCCGGGCGAATTAGGTTTGGCCGCAATGCGCGATTTTACATTGACACGTAAATTTGCTGAAATCGCGTCCCAAGAATGGCGGGCCGTTGGCCTACGCAAGGGCTACATGTACATGGCTGATTTGGCCACGGAACCTCGTTGGCAAAGAGTCGAAGGCACCTTCGGGGAAGATGCTGATTTAACATCCAAAATGATTACTGAAATCATATTGGGTTTCCAGGGATCTAAATTATCCAACACATCGGTTGCTATGACGACCAAGCATTTTCCAGGGGGTGGGCCACAGGTAGAGGGCCAAGATTCGCATTTCGACTGGGGGAAATTTGCTCATTATCCGGGTGGCAAGTTTGAATATCATTTAAAACCATTTAAAGCGGCCATTGCCGCGGGTACTTCGGCGATCATGCCATACTATTCTGCTCCCAAAGGAAAGGAGTTTGAGGAAGTTGGTTTCTCGTTCAACAAAGCGATGATTGGGGATTTATTGCAAGGTAAATTAGGCTTCCATGGCATCATAAATTCCGACACGGGTCCTATTGAAATGATGCCTTGGGGAGTAGAAAATTTAACGATTGCCGAGCGGTATCAAAAGGCTCTACAGGCAGGCGTTGATATTTTTTCAGGTTCGGCAGATCCGGGTATTTTGTTGGAGACCGTCCATAAAGGCCTCATTTCAGAAGCCAGAATTAACCAGTCGGTGGCCAAATTATTGAGAGAGAAATTTGAATTAGGGCTCTTTGAAAATCCGTATGTGGATGTTGAAAATGCGCTGAAAATCGTTGGAAATAAGGAGGCTGTGGCTTCGGCTGACTTGGCATTGCGTAAATCCATTGTCCTACTGAGAAATGATCAAAAAGTATTGCCAATAGCGAAAAAGACCAAGGTGTATTTTGAAACTTATTTTAATACGGGTCGCAATAAAGATATTATTAAGGTGGCCAAACCTAATTATCCAGCATTTGAATTTGTGTCTACGAAAGAGGAGGCAGATGTTATTTTACTATGGCTGATCCCAAATGGTGGGGGATTGTTTAGTTCGCAAGGCGCTAAAATTGACCTTCGTTTATCGACCAATCGCATCGATGTAAACCATGTAAATGAGTTGATCGACAGCAAGCCCACCATCGTGGCCATCAATTATACGAACCCTTGGGTGATTGAGGAAATTGACAAAGGAAAAACCCGTGGGGTCATCGCAACTTTTGGGACAACCCAGGAGGCTTTGTTGGACATCGTCAGTGGAAAATTCAAGCCCACAGGAAAGATGCCTTTTACCACCCCCAAAAATATGCAAGTGGTGGAGGCCAATAAATCCGATGTTCCGGGCTATTTAGAGGGGCCTGATTATGGGTTGTTTATGTTTGGGCATGGCCTAACTTATTAAGATTCTGCCGGGATAAAGACTTGTCTTTTCTCTAATGATTGATCCATGAAATTGATTTATATTTGCGCCATAAATCCCTTTTAGTCCATGAATCCTAAAGTTGACGCATTCCTTTTAAACACCAAAAAATGGCGTGAGGAACTCACCGTATTGAGGAGCATTGTGATGGGCAGTGGCTTGGGGGAAGAATTAAAATGGGGCGCTCCTTGCTATGTGCATGAAAAGACTAATGTCATAATCATCCATGGATTCAAAGACTATTTTGCCTTGATGTTTTTTAAAGGGGCACTGATGAAAGACCCGCAAAATTTGTTGCACAAACCGGGCGAAAATACACAGTCGGGCCGACAAATTCGCTTGACAAGCATGGATGAAATGTTAGGCCAAGAAGAGGTGCTTCGAGCTTATATTCAACATGCGATCGAGGTAGAAAAAGCAGGGGAGAAAGTGATCACAAAGAAAACAGAGGAATATCCCGTTCCATCAGAATTGGAAGAAAGCTTTGCTGAAAATAGTGATTTACGACATGCATTTTATGGGTTGACTCCGGGGCGCCAACGAGCCTACTTAATGCATTTTGCGGAGGCCAAGCAATCGGCCACACGCAAAGCTAGGATTGAAAAATACACGCAGCGCATTTTAAACGGCAAAGGAATTTTAGATTGCTGGTGCGGACTCTCAAAACGAATGCCTACCTGCGATGGATCTCATAGGCAATTAGGTTAAATAAATTTAAATTTAAATTAGTTTCTTAAAAAGGAAACATTCATCTTTGCCAAACATAACTGTCGGGCATAAAATGAAATATAAATTCAATGTTGTATTTCTTGAGCCAGTGATGGAATTTTTAGGAGGTTTAGAAGAAAAGTCACGAGAAAAAATCCTTTATAATATTTGGAAATCAAGGTCAGTCAATGATCCAGAATTATTTAAAAAGCTTAGCTGTGAAATATGGGAATTTAGAACTTTGCATAATAAAGCGCATATACGATTAATGGCATTTTGGGACAAATCGGATAAGCATAAAACGGTTGTAATTTCTACTCATGGATTTATAAAAAAAACGAATAAAACTTCAAAAGTTGAAATGGAAAAAGCTGAAAACTCTAGATTAAATTACTTGGCTGAAAAACAAAATTCACATGAAAACATATAGTTTAGAAGAGGTGACCGACCATTTTGTTGGAAAGATTGGCACTCAAAATAGAGACTCATTTGAAAATGAATTGAAACTTGATCTATTGGGTCAAACCATCAAACAAATTAGAAAAGATCGGAATTTAACACAAGAACAATTAGGCGAATTAGTAGGCGTAAAAAAAGCTCAAATTTCTAAAATAGAAAATAGTCTAACGGATGCAAGGTTTCAAACTATCCTGAAAGTCTTTAATGCATTAAATGCGAAGATTAATTTCAATGTTGAATTGCTACATCAAACATAGCATTAACAATTTTAATATGGTGTATTAATAATGACCATAATTAATATTATACCCCTAAAAACTCCCCTGTCTATACTATTTTATTTATCTCATTAAAAAAGCGGCTCAAAACGAGCCGCTTTTCATTTCTATTTGCTCCAAACAATCGCTTTCGTATATGGCTGTAACAGAACTGGCCCCACCAAACCATATTCCTGAATGATCCCACGGTCGGCTACCGCCTTATTTAAACTATGTAATTTGTTATTCAAGGTCGTCGCAACCCTAATTTCAATTTTATTTTCTCCAGCTTTTAAGCTGTTTCCTAAATCCGCCTCAGCACTAATTTGGTCTATGGCAATCGCCTGGCCATTCACCGTCAAGGTAAACGTATCAACCACTTGACCCAAACTTATTTTAGCTCCATTTTTCTCTGAAGTCCAGGTATTAGGCAAGGTCAAATTGTAGGTATAAGTCCCTATTCCAGATACGTTTTTCAACGCATCGATATCAGGCCACGCTTGCAAAGAACTTAAATCCAACGAAATAATGGGCTTGATCGTTTCCGCTCCTGAAATACCCAAACTACCATATTTATTTTTAGGTTGCCAATCTTCAACGCTCAGTTTCCAAGCGCCGCGGGTCAAATCCATTTTATCCAAAGAAGCGCTCATTTTAGTCTGAATGGTTTTCCCATCGCTAAAAGTCGTTTGATAGGTTCCTGCTTTATGGGCTAAAATGGCTAAGCTTCCATTCTTTGTTTGAATCACTCCATCGGCATTCGTCGACTGTACATATAGAGAAGAAGTTGGCATGCCCACATGTGCAGGATTCTTTGAAATTCCGATCAGCATCGACTCGTCGACATCCAAGCGAATGTCAACCGTCACCTGTTTTCCGTTTGAAGTATAGTGGGCAATTGGCGTGATTTCCCCAGACCAAGCATTCAAAATAAATGGCTGACCACTGCCTTCCAATGTAATTTTTGTACTTAGTGGCGTGCCGATTTTTGTGCCATAATTTAAGCCCTTCACTCGAATCGTTTTAGGCTCTTCAAAAATATTTCCAGGCGTAGTCGTCAACCCTTTATAGCGCTCTTCTTTGCTGTTTGGCGTCGCCGGAATTTGGTCGTCCCCTTGATTATATAAAAAGTAATAATCGCTGGACGATTTAGGATCATGTCTACGCATACTCATCAAATTAGACGGTTTGGCTGTTTGTGCACCCGGTAAAATTCCTAATGACTTTAATAATGCAGGAACTTCCTGTTCTGTGGCAATGGAATGAACGGATTTTTGCTGCAATAATTCATCCAAAATTTTCTTCAAAACCGCATCTTCTGAAGGCGTATTTCCTGGAGTGCGCGAAGGCAGAGGCCCCACAATTATAACCGGCAAATCTTTTTTAGCATAGGCCAAAATCTTTTCCGCCATGGCAACCGGCAACGTATTTTTAGCCGGATTAAAAGTAGCCGCAGATTGCAATAAGCCATTTAAAATAAATGCTTTATATGCGGGACCTGCGTCAAAAAGTCTTTGCTTAGATACCTCCACTTGCGGAAGCGACATTAAGCTTGGGTTTAAATAATCCCAAGTAAACCCATGTTCCTGAAGAGCCAAATCATTCCAAAAACGGACGTTGCCTATGCCCGCCGAGAAGGGTGCCGGAAAGGAATAGTTTTGCATGTAAACCGCTAAATCTATTTTGGCAACTCCTTGCTTCATTACTTGCTCATTTCTTGCCATCCAATCATTAATGGCGGGAGCATCTGCGGCCCAAATTGGATTTCTTGGTCCCCAACTATTTGAAAAGTTTCCTTCTCCAAATGTATTGTAGCCGGGCCAAACTGATTTTGGATTAAACGTATAAGGATATACGTGATAGACGCCTTTGGTTTGTCCGCTGGCAAAACACTTGTTCATGCGAACAATAATATCTTGAAAAGTTTGGGCATAATTCAGCGATCTTGCGGCGGCTAATTCATTCGAATACCAAGTATTTCCACTAATATGATTGGCAGAAGCCATCGGCCTGTAGACATCTATTTGGTCTCCCGAGGAAAGCGTTTCATGCTCAGGTCGGTTTAAATTGTACGTGACGTCTAGCTGGTCCGGAGTATTCACCGTGGGCACATCTTCGGGTTGAAGACGTAGGGCCAAATTGTATTTATTGGCCCATTGGGTAAATGGAATAATTCTATTTTCAACAAATAAATCGGTTCGAACTTTATTATAATCGGCCCGAATGCGCACATCGCTATTGTCGCTATAGGTATAATAATGGTCGATATTCAAACCGCCGCCTCGGCCTCCCCATACTCGGTCAATTCCTTCATCGATTAATGCGGGCAAATGGTTCATTAGATCATATCCCAATTTGGATTTAAAATCTTTGGCCATATTGCTACTCCATACATCACTCGGAGCACCAAAACCGTCAATTGAGTGTGAATCCACAAAAATATCTCCGCCACCATTGGCCTTCAAAAGACTTTTAATACTTTCGGTCCAATAGGATTCATACCCGTTAATTAATAAGTTGGTCCCTTCCAAACTAAACACTTCTGGTTGGGGGTCAACAGCCACCACCCGGATGGTTATTAAAATCCAGTTGGCCTCTCCCGCTGGAGCCGCCCATTGCAATCGGCCAGTCGTGGAACCGCCAAAAAATCCTGAAGTATTTTTTTGTACAATCTTATCTGATAGTGAAACCCCTGAGGCATGATCGATCGTCAATAATTTTGATCCTTTGATGGGTGTTTTAATTATTTTATACGCTGCCACGGAAAGAATGGTTCCCTTGCCAGGCAATGAATCATTAAATTCTTTTCCTGCCAAGATCATGGTGTCGGCAGCAGATAATGTTTTACGCACAAAATCATGTTTAATTGAAAAAGTACCTGCAACTGGGGCGCCAACTTTATATTTAAGACTGACTTTAAGTCCTAATTCATTGGCCTTTTTTAAAACGGCCTCGACTTGCTTGAGGGTTGGTTCACCTCCTTGGCCTATCTCCACTCCCGCGATTCCAGCGGCTTTCATGTCGGCCAGTTGTTTTTCCAGCTCTGTAATTTCAGCCGTTTCGGGAGGGAAATTCCAACGAACCCAAGGAAGATCTTCGGAACCGGGTTTTGAAAATGATTGGTTCGTTAAGGAGGTAACGGGGTTAAATTGGTGGTAGGTAGGAGCCCAACTCGATTTTTTACTACAAGCCCAAAAAGCCATTTGGGACAACATTAAAAGGTAGGTCAAATATTTAATTTTCATCATGCTTATAGGTTTTGCAAGTAAATTAATGGAAATAAAATACGCAACAAACTGATAATGAATAAAGGGGATCAAATTCTTGCATGTGCCGATGTAATATAACACACGGTTTTAACTCCGGTATATCATTTTTACAAATAACTTAACCACCATTTTTCCTTGTGCGCCGTTTTATAGGAATCATACCATTTGCATAATGGATACAAGC
>CAIZMB010000068.1 GCA_903933935.1 uncultured Cytophagaceae bacterium | reverse complement strand
TCGCCTGCGTATGCCTATCGTTTTTGTGTTTTAGTATGGCTTCTTGTTATACTTTGTCCTATACGGTAGGAAAAGGTCCTCAAACGGGAGTAACGGTCGTTGAAAAAAATCATTATGTAGTCGGGGGTTTAGCACCTATTAAAATATCTGATCCCATTAGGATGGCCGGTGATGCTAAAGATTACCAGGTAACGGTCAAGCATACATTTGTAGATGGCTTGATCAATTTATTGACCAGCGGAATTTATACCCCCACCACTACCATTGTTTTAAAGTAGCGTATATCTTGCAGTCTATTGAATTAGTGTAAAGAATGGCTTATTTCTGCGATTCTAAAGCTAATCGATTATTTGGTTGTATTGACGGAGTCTAACATGCAATCATTGATATAGTGACTTCAACAGTGTGAATAATAATAAAGCTTGATTACACGATAAGAAACTGTTAATTTTTTAGAACTAGGGTTATATAAAACCAAAGGATTTTATCCTTTGGTTTTTTTTGTTTACTCATAGTTGATGTGTTCGTGCAAATCAAAGTGTAGGACTTGCATTTGTTATCATCATAAAATTTCAAATCAGATGATTTGAAATTTCAACTATTTTTAAACGTATTCCTTAAGTCTTGTTTATTTGCCTACAAGTAAACCCAACGCTAAGTCCCTTATGAAAGAAGGGAGTTGAGTTTACATGGTCATTTTTAGAACTAGGATTTTGTAAAGCTAGGGACTTATAGTTCCTGGCTTTATTGTTTTATTAAAGCCGGTAATATTTGCAAAACTAATGTAAACTTTCCAGAGTATGAAATCATTTTTTTTACACTACTAGCCAAAATTCAAAGTGGTTTAATTTTATTTTTTTTACACCTTTTTTCCATTCCATTCGAATTTTTTAAAATTTCTAGTACACATATTTGCATCGGTTTTAAAATTAATCCTAAACTAAAAATGTTTACTATGAAGTATAATTGTACCCAAAACATTAATTGTTTTTTATTTCTTGTTTTCTTTGTTTCACTTTTTCAATCGGCTCAAGCCCAACAAGTCAAACTCACCCAAGGCATTGCCATCACAGAGTTCATCTACCAAAATGAGCAAGGCCAAAATGTTCAAGGTCTTAAGTCGGGCTCCGGCCTAGCCTTTGCCTTAGCTTTCCACAAAGCCAGCTTAGTCGATTCGGCCAAATACAAATTAGACCAAACGCCTTTTGCGATTTACTTAGGTCAAAATCCAACGGTAGCTAAACTATTGAGTTTGATCAATTACGACCTGGGTCTTCAGTTTACCCAACTAAACGCGGTAGGTGACATTCAAAACAATGCCTTTTCCTATCAAACGGATTACATAGGCTTGCATGGAAAATTAGGCGTCAGGATTCCATTGCCTTGGAAGTTCTCACTGAACCTGCAAGGAATTGCGAGTGCCAACAAAATCGTGCATGGAAATCAGTTACTCATGAACCATTATGTGGACCTAACCGAAGACGCACAATTCGGTTCATTCAAAATGATGGCCGGCTACGGCGCCGAATTCGAGAAAAGATTTTCGGATAAGCTAGCCGGCTTCTTTTCTTACCAACAAACCCAGACGCTGAATGCCAACCCGGTAGGCCAGTCGACCTTACACTTCAAACCCACCATGTTTTCAGTAGGGATACGCATACTTAATTAGATCCGCCTATGAAACGCATATATACC
>CAIZMB010000067.1 GCA_903933935.1 uncultured Cytophagaceae bacterium | reverse complement strand
GGTGCTTTTAAAAAGAGGGATGGGTAATTTCTTTAAAGGGCAAATTGCCGGCTTAGCGGTATTTAACCATGCTTTAAGCCCCAAAGAACTAAACAAATTGGCAAAAAAATAAATACGCCTCTTACCTCTTACCTCTTACCTATCACCTAATACCTAATACCTAATACCTATTACCTAAAACCTTTCACCTCAAATAATTCTTTTTGCAAAACAATTTTAAGAATTGTAATTTTAATTTTATAACTGTCAGGTTAGTGAATTGCAAGGGCGGGGCAAAATCAATAATATTTGTCCCATGAGACTAGAAAAGTATCCGCATTTTTATTTTTTCTTATCCCTGATTCCAATCTTTTCCTTCTTTTTTATTCAAAATAAGTATATTGTCAATGCTGCGTATTCAGATGATTGGAATGCCATTAATGGTTTAGTCATTCGGTATTTTTCAGCTGGAGACTCTTTTTTTGATAAACTATCTCTAATCATTAGTCAAAATAATGAGCATCGAGAAGGCTATTTATCCATTATTGCCATCGCGCAATTTTGGATTTTTGGGAATATAAATTATAAGCTGTTTGATTTACTTGGTTCATTATCAATCTTAGGCACGTTTTTTATTTTTTACGGGTACCTTTTAAAATTTAAAAAGCCTCGTTGGATTATTTTACCTATTTCCTTTATTCTTTTCAACTTCCTCTACTATCAAAATTCTTTTTGGTCCATCTGTGCGCTTCAGAATAACACCATATTATTTTTTGTATTAACTACATTTTATTTTTTAATGGATCTGAATTCAAAGCTTAAATTCATACTGGCACTGCTTTTTGCGATTTTGGCCACTTTTACCAGTGGGAATGGAATGCTTGTATTTATAGCTGCAATTCCCATGTTCAAGGGTTCCAACGCTAGATTTATATCGATTTGGGCCATCACTTTTTTACTCATCATATTACTTTATTATCAAGGATATGTCCATCCATTACATAGAGGTGAAATATTGGATAATGTATTTTTATTTTGGCCCATAACTAAAACTTTTTTTGTCTATTTAGGCTCATCCTTATCCGTTTTTAATTTTCAGTCCATGGATGTTTTAATTACATCTAGTTTTTGCTTAGGCCTTATTTTAACAGCTTTACTAATTAAATTCTTAATGGGTCATTTTAAATCCATAATAAGTGTTAAGTCTAATTTTGATTTTATTATTTCAGGCTTAGTATTCATTTTATTGACCATGTTGGTCTATTCAATAGGTAGGGCAAATGATCGTATCGAATTAGTTTTTGAAAGCCGATATGCCATTACTATGTCGATAGGTTTATGCTTAATCACTCTATTGTTATATGATAAACTACCTGGAAATCGAGTGTTGAAGTATAGTTTATTATTTATGTCAATCTTTTTTTGTTCGCTTTCTTACACCAGTAAATTGTTAGATAGTGTCAACTTCAATAATGTAGTTGCAGCTAATTTTATTAAACACAATTTACAGCATCGAGAACATTTTTATTACAAGTCGAATGAGGGTAAAAAAGTTGATTTGACCCAACCCATTATTTCAAATGATTATTTATTACCCAAACCGATTGTGTCCTTGTCGACCACTGTGATGGGTAGTATGACTTATTTAAATGAAGTAATTGATATTTCATTTTCGCACCATTATGTCAAGTTAGATTCTCATTTGGATACGATTTCTCGATTTATGATACGTGATTTTGCCACACCTCTTCCCATGGATAAAAATCATATTTCTGATTTTCATTTAACGTCCTTAAATAACGTCATTTCATATCATAATGATAATGCTAAATCATTGATTACCAAGGGTTCTGATGGGTATTATCTGGTCCTTCAAAATGAATCAAAACAATATTGGGTGTTTAATATGTTTTGGGAGAACAGCGATTTTGCAAGCCAATTATCTAATTTTGGAGGTATTTGTGTTAAAAATTTGAGTGGAAATATCCCGTTTAAATATTTCCCAGATGATATTTATACCCTTCGAATTATCAATATTTCCGGTGCTAAAAAAGAAGTATTGGGAGAGTTAACCAATTTAAAATTGTCAGGAATATAAAAATTGGATAAAATTAACGGACTTGTTCTAGCAAATCCAACCCTTTATTTGTTCTAAAACACTCTTTTTCATCAATAAATAGTACAAATCACCCAAAAAAGCCTTTGATTTGTAATTGATTTAATCCGATTAAATGTCTTCTTTTCGCTTGTTGAAGTTATTAAACATTACCTTACTTGGAATTTTTCTTCAATACAATAGCCATGCTCAAACCATTGCTAAGTTAAGATTCGATGACGATTTTACGTATTTGAAAGCCGACTCTCTCAAGCATAGTTGGAAAGAGAAAATTAAGAATATTTCCATGAGTTCTGATATTCAGCTTAGCATTGGAGGCGAATGGAGAGAACAATACCAATCCTATGAACATGTGAATTTTGGGGAAGTACCTTCCGATTTTATAACGGATAGCCCACACCAACTCATGCATCGAATCATGCTTCATGCTAATTTGACCTATAAAAATAAGTTCCGTCTTTTTGCCCAATTAAACAATACCACTCGGTTTTTAAACCCTAATCCGATTAACTCTCAAATTGACGAAAATTTATTGTCCACACACCAACTATTTATAGATTATAAATTTAAAAATCATTGGATATTTCGTGTGGGCCAACAAGAACTTGCCTATGGCTCAGAACGTTTTGTGGCTTCAAGGGAAGGTCCCAACACTCGGCTTACTTTTCAAGGGGCAACCCTAAAATATGTTAGTCCACGAAATAAATTAGATATTTTTACGGCCAAACCCATGAAAATGAATCCCGGTGTTTTTGATGATGAAACGGCATCAGAATCACTATATGGTTTTTATTACATGCATAGCTCCTTTAAGTCCAGATTTAATGTGGATTTATTTTATTTTAACTCAGAGAGTAATTTGCGGCAATATATGTTTAAAAAAGGGAATGAAAACCGACATACATTCGGTACACGTCTGTATAGTTCTTTAGGTCCCTGGAATTACGATGTTGAAATTGCTAAACAAATAGGCTCTTTTAATCAATTATCAATTTCATCTTATATGGCTGTTTGGGACTTTAACTTAAGCCCCAAAAAGTATTTTTATCTTGGATTTAGTGGAAATTATGTTCCTGGTGATCAATCAAATATAGATTCAGAACTAAATACGTTTAATACTTTGTATGCCAAACCTCCTTTTGGTCAAACTGTTTCCTTGAATATTACGAATACGATTAATTTTAGTCCATATGTACGTTACCAGCATACCAATAAATGGTTGATCACCCTTAGAGGATCTTTTGTTTCAAGGGAAAGTTTAGTCGATGGTATATTTACTCCTAATATGAGCCCATTAAGGCCTATTTTGGGTAAAAAAAATGTTAGTGATGCACGTAAAGTCGGTAATATTTTTGCTTTGGATGCCAATTATTATCCTACCAAAAATATAAGTTTACAATTTGAATTAGGGTACTGTGTGGCAGGGGACTACATGAGCGACACAGGAAATGGTCGAAATGTCATGTATTTTGCGCTCAAAAACGCATTTAAATTTTAGCCAATGAGAATTTTAACTTGCTTAAAACCAGGTGAATTTGCTTATTCTGATACTCGGACACCCGAATTAAAACAGGGATTTGCATTGATAAAAGTTAAACGTATTGGGGTTTGTGGAACAGATTTACACGCCTTTGAAGGCACGCAGCCATTTTTTAATTATCCACGTGTACTTGGACATGAACTAGCGGGGGAGATTGTTGGGATCGAAAACCACCCAAATTATAAGGTTGGAGACAACGTCAGTATCATTCCCTACTTTTCCTGCGGAACCTGTTTTGCTTGTACCCAAGGTAAGACTAATTGCTGCTCAACATTAAACGTTTTTGGAGTGCATAGTGATGGAGGAATGGCAGAGTTTATCTTAATTCCCATCGATTCATTATTTAAAGATACCAACTTAAGCCTTGACGCGTTGGCTCTTTTGGAACCCTTAGCGATCGGTGCTCATGGAATTAAAAGAGCTCAAATAAAACCTAATGAATTTGTTTTAATTGTAGGCGCTGGTCCCATTGGCTTGGGAGCTGCTGCCATGGCTTCATTGGCCGGTGCCCAAGTTATTATCCAAGATGTCAATCAAAATCGGCTTGATTTCGCCAAAGAAAAACTGCATATTCCCTTTAGCATTAACCCAAACCAAGAGGATGCTTTAATCGCTTTAAAGGAAATAACGCATGGTGATATGCCTCGAGTGGTTATCGATGCCACAGGTTATAAAAAAGCCATGGAGCAATCATTTCAATATATTTCTCACGGAGGTACCTATGTGTTGATCGGATTACAATTAGATGAAATTTCTTTTTCACACCCTGAATTTCATAAACGAGAAGCTACCCTGATGAGCAGCCGGAACGCCACGCGTGAAGATTTCCAATGGGTGGCAGATTCTATAGGCCAACAAAAATTAGATCCCACTCCATTTATATCACATCGAATTGCTTTTGAGGATGTGGCAGCCCAATTTCCAGATTTAATGAATCCTTACATGGGAGTTGTGAAAGCGATGATAAGCTTTGAATAACGGAAAATCAGAACTGAAAGTTTAGCCCTACGTTCCAATTAAATTTTGTTTTCGGTTCAGTATGAAGAGGATGAACGGTTTGAAAACTTATATTAAAAGGTATTTTCTTGAAATACATAGTGGAAATTTGCGAAGCAAAATATCCAGTAAATGGAGCCGTGTTGTCAATCACAAAAAGACTTGGTCTAACGCCAAGTCGTATATTTTTTCCATTATATAGGTCACCAATTTGCGAAACGAGCATTAAAAAGAATCCTCTTTTTATGCCTACTTCATCTAACGATTGAGATTTCCAAAGCATCAAATTAACTCCACGCATTTTGGTAAAATGATAACCCAAATTGAACTCAAATGCCTGATATCTTTGCAATTGGAATTCTTCCTTCGTCAAAGCCGGATTGTTTTTCTTGAAAAATAATGAAAAGTTATTTCCTAAGGTAAAATCCCATTTTTTTTGTTGAATGATTTGATACCTAACCCAGGTGTTGACTGACCACGGTTTTGCTTCCAAATCAAAATTAAACTCTGGATTAAATGAGAATCGACTTTTCTGCAAATATAATGTGGTCAATAGTGCAGGTTTCCCTAAAGAAAAAGAAGGTACAGGAGAAATGGCATTATTAGTTAATTGGATATTGCCATGAATACTTAAGGGTGTTTTTAAGGAATCAGGCTTATCGCTTAAAATCCATGTATTTAGAAGTAAAAATAATAATTTCAATAGGAAGGAATTTATTTGAGTTTCTAAAGGTAAGAATAATTCATATTATGAAACCTTTAAATCCTGAATTCGCTTTCGCAATTCCGATTATTGTCAATAACTTGAACAAAATTTAAATTATTTATGAAACGAATATTAGTTCTGCTTTTTCTTTTTTTTACTTCTCATTTAATTCAAGCTCAAAAAATCTTAGAAGTCCCTGGATTTAATCAATTTGCTAAAATTGACACAGCTGGAATTTCTATTTTAACTAGTGGCCGCTATGTTAAACCTGCTGGAAAAACGGTCAGAATTACAAATGATCCCTATGGCATGGCGATTAGTCAAGATGGAAAATGGGCGATAACCTTGCATAATGGGGCTTTTACTCGGATCGATTTACGTACTAACCAAGCGATTCGTTTTCCGAAATTTGGTACTCCCGGTAAGCTTTCTCCCTATGGAAAGAGTTCGTTTTTAGGTGTCGTTTTTTCAATGGATAGCCAAAAAGTGTATTTAAGTGGGGGAGATGCAGGGACTGTGCTTGAAGTCGATGTGCTATCGGCGAAAGTCTTAAGGACTTTTAGTTTAGATGGTCTCGTTTCAGGGGTCAAATATGAAGATAGTTTTACCTCTGATTTGACGATTTTGCCTACACAAAATGAATTACTTGTCTTGGACCGAGCTAATTTTCGCATGGTTCGCATCCATTTATCTGATGGGAAATTGTTACAAAGCATTCCTACGGGTAGATTGCCTTTTGGAGTTACTTTAAGTTTAGATCAAAAATATGCCTTTGTAGCAAATGTGGGCATGTATTCATATCCATTAGTGGAGGGGACCAATCTGCTAAATTTAAAATCCCAGTACATACCCTATCATCCTTATGGAAATGATACCAAAGAATCGCGTGAAGGAACTGTGATTGACGGAAAAAAGATTCCTGGTTTAGGTGATCCTAGATCCGATGAGGCGATGAGCGTATTCCAAATTGACCTACAGACAAATAAAATTGTCAAAAAATATAAGCCCGGATTCCAATTGGGTGAAATGGTAGAAGAAATGGAGGTAGTTGGCGGTTCTAGCCCCAATTCCTTGGCTGTAGGTTCCAAATTCGCCTATGTAAGTAATGCAACGAATGACAACATTGCGGTTTTGGACTTTAAAACGCAAAAAATTAAAAGTCATATTCCCATTCAACTTTCGCCTTTATTGGACAAAAGAAGGGGTTATTTGCCTTTTGGTCTATGTCTTTCCAAAGATGAAAAAACCCTGTATGTTACTTGCTTAGGCTTAAACGCGGTAGCGGTAATCGACGTAATATCAATGAAAACCAAAGGTTTCATTCCCACCGGCTGGGGCCCAACGCGCGTTTTACTATCTGCGGATGAAAAATCGATGTACATCAGCTCCAGTAGGGGATATGGTGCTGGACCTAATGGGGGGAAAGGGTTTATTAGACCGGTCCAAGGAGCGTACGTTGGCGATATTCAATTAGGGACATTCCAACAATTAAAAACACCTAATGCGGCTGAATTAGCTAAATACACGCAAGAGGTTTTGTCTTATACTTTTGTTGAGAAATCGATGGTTAATCGGGGCAATAAGACCTTTAATATTCAAGGTAACCCTAATTCCCCAATCAAACACATTGTTTATATAACGAAGGAAAATCGTACCTATGATGAGATTTTTGGCCAATTTAAAGGGGCCAATGGCGATTCTACGATTGCGCGTTATGGGTTGGGAAGGACCGTAAGAGATTCAGCGCATGTGTATGAAAATGTGAATGTGATGCCGAATCATCATTTGATATCTAAGGCATTTTCAATCAGCGATAATTTTTACTGTGATAGTGATGCCTCCATTCATGGCCATCATTGGATGATGGGAGTCATTCCTAATGAGTGGGTGGAAACTAATTCTAGTGTTTCAAAAACAGCTAAAATACTTTCTAAGGCTCCAGGAAGAAGATTTCCAAGTACCACTGGGAGTATGGATCCTGAAGATTATGCTGAAATAGGTGGAATTTGGGAGGCCTTAGAAAGAAAAAATGTTTCGTTTTATAATTTTGGAGAGGCCAATGAGACGGGACATGTACGAGAAGATTGGTTTGATACTTTAACTGGAGCGGGTCATGTGGTGATGGTTCCGATGCAAAAAGCGTTATATAATCGTACGAGTCATAATTATGCGGGCTTTAATACGAGTATTCCGGACCAATTTAGGGTGGCCCAATTTGAAGAAGAATTTACCAAAATGTGGTTAACAGGGAAGGAGAAAATGCCTTCTTTAGTGACGATCCAACTACCTAACGATCATGGGACGGATCCAAGCGCAGTTGATGGATTTCCATTCAATGAATCATACATGGCTGATAATGATCTGGCTTTGGGTCGCATGCTTCAGTTTTTATCGCATACTCCTTATTGGAAAAATATGTTGGTCATCGTGACAGAGGACGATCCGCAAGGTGGGGTGGACCATATCGATGCTCACAGAAGTGTATTGATGTTAGCAGGTCCGTATGTTAAACGTGATTATGTTTCGCATACACATGCCAATTTCGGATCTATTTTACGTGTTATTTATACCTTATTGGGCATTCCTCCCGTAAATCATTACGACCAAACGGCTAGTGTATTGGACGATTTTTTTACCGAGAAGCCTAATTTCAAACCTTATCAATTTGTTTTACCTGACAAAAGAATTTTTGATGCAGATAAAACAATGATTAAATACAATCGGACAATCGACTGGCGTAAGATTAAGAAAACGGTTGAGATGGATGATGTAGATGATGCAAGAAAAAACTTTTAAATTTGGACTTTAATTTTTTGATTTACAGTTTAATTGAAATTTTTAAATAATTTTTAATGTAATTTTGACAAATTTTAAATTTTAATCCCTTACCAAAATGAAAAATGTATTAATGATTGTTGGCCTTATGGCTTTAGGTTTTACTGCCACTGCACAAAAATGGAGTGTTGATAAAGCTCATTCTAAAGTTGGTTTTAGTGTTGTTCACTTAATGCTTTCTGATGTTGAAGGTTCATTTAAAATCTCTGATGCTACTTTAACAGCTTCTAAAGATGATTTTACAGATGCTCAATTTGAGTTGACTGCTGATGTTAATTCAGTATTTACAGAACAAGAACGTCGTGATACTCACTTGAAGAGCCCTGACTTTTTTGATGCAGCTAAATTTTCGACTATTTCTTTCAAGAGTAATTCATTCAAGAAAGTAGCTGATCGCAAGTATAAGTTGACAGGCGAGTTAACCATGCACGGAGTAACTAAATTAGTGACTTTGGATGGTACTTTAAACGGTGTGTCGACCAACAAAGCAGGTAAAAAAATCGCAGGATTTAAGTTTACTGGAACTTTGAACCGTACTGCTTTCGGTGTTGGTTCTATGCCAGCAGCTGTTGTAGGTGAAGAAATTGAATTAAAAGCGAACGGAGAATTTGTTCAAAATTAATTTTATTGATTTGTAAAGGAAAGGAAAGGCGACCCAATGGGCCGCCTTTTTTTATGCTATTTTTTTCTCACGGATTAGCCATAACAATAAGAAACAAATGCAGCCATTCAAGATTAGCTTAGCAAAGCCAAATCCTCCAAACAAAGATTGAGATTGTGTTTCTAAAATAAAAGTTATCACGGGTGAGCCCACACAAACGATAGGTACCAGTTTATCACGAACTTGTAATTTGGTGAATAAACCAAACGAAAACAAACCTAATAAGGGCCCATACGTATAGCCAGCAAGATTAAATACCGCTGCGATTAATTCTTGGTTGTTAAACAAATGAAATAATCCAATCACCACAAAAAACAACAGAGAAAATCCTAAGTGAACCCGATGTTTGATCTTAGTTCTTTTTTCCTCTTTGAACTTTTCAATACTTAAAAAATCAATGCAGAAAGAGGTCGTCAAAGCAGTCAGTGCAGAATCTGAACTTGCATAAGATGCGGCTATAATTCCCAACAAAAATGTTACAGCGGCCAGGGTTCCAAATTGGCCTCCCAACGCAAGCATTGGGTATAATTCATCTGTTTTTGCAGGAATAGCTATTTGATTAGCTTGCGCATAAATGTATAATAAAGCCCCTAAAGACAAGAAAAGTATGTTGATAAAAAGCAATACCCAATAAAACCAAAACATGTTCTTTTGAGCTTCACCAATCGACTTACAAGTCAGGTTCTTTTGCATTAGATCTTGGTCTAAGCCCGTCATAACAATGGCAATGAAAACTCCGGCTAAGAAGTCTTTCCCGAAGAAATGAGGATTCTTCCAGTCCCATTCAAACATATGGGAATATTGACTATCCGAAATGGTTTGAATCATATCCCCTAAGCCCATGTTCATTTGTTGGCCCACTAAATAAATGGTAATAAACAAGGCAATCAATAGAAATAGTGTTTGTAAAGTATCGGTCCAAATAATGGTTTGTACTCCTCCTCTGTGTGTGTACAACCAAATAAGTGCGATGGAAATAAAAACGGTGACGACAAATGGAACGCCAATGGGCGCAAATATAGCTATTTGGAGTACATTGACAGCTAAGTATAATCGAGCGGCAGAACCGATCGTCCTAGACAAAAGAAAGAATGCTGAGCCTGTTTTATAGGACCAAAAACCGAATCTTTTTTCTAGGTAGCCATAGATCGAGATGAGGTTCATTCGATAATAAAGTGGCATAAGGACTAGCGCAATAGTTAAATAGCCTAAGGAATGCCCTAAAATTAATTGGAAATAGGTGAATGAAGTTTTGCCAACGGCCCCCGGAACGGAAATAAAAGTCAATCCTGAGATGGAAGTACCGATCATCCCAAAGGCAACTAACCACCACGGCGATTGCCTATTGGCAGTGAAAAACGCATTTGTATCAGCACCTTTTGACGTGTAATACGAGATGACCAAAAGTAACGCAAAATAGATGGCTAGAATTCCACCGGCTAATTGGACAGACATAGGTGATTAAAAGGATTTTTTTTTAAATTTGTCTTAGGGCTTTTTTAATTGAATCAAAAATATGGAATTCTCCGTAGATAACGTTTCCCAATTTCATTTTTCTTTTGCTAATCAAGAGAAATGGCAGGAAGAAATTTCGGTCCAGGTGGAGGAGGAAGTGGTACCCGCTCATCAGTTGGTCGTGTATAATGATGAGGTTAATTCCTTTGAATATGTCATTTTGACCTTGATTGAAGTATGTGATCACTCGGCTGAGCAAGCGGAGCAATGTACCTTGATGATTCATTTTAAAGGTAAATGTGGCGTAAAATCAGGAGAATTTGACGAATTGGTGTCTATGAGAAATGAGATTTGCCGCAGAGGCATTTCCGCAGAAATTGAATCTTTTCAAAACTAATATGATGCATACCTATCCTTCGCGAATCATTGAACAGGCTGTAGAGGAAATTTCTAAACTACCGGGGATAGGTAAAAAATCAGCTTTGAGATTAGCTTTACACCTCTTAAAACGCCCTGAATCACAATCATTGCAGTTGGCCCATGCGGTAGTCCAATTACGTACTGAAACGCGTTATTGCCCTAAATGCCACATGATTTCGGATGGTGACCTTTGTGGAATTTGTGCGAGTAATAAACGTGATGAATCTATTTTGATGGTGGTGGAAGATTTAAGAGATGTTTTAGCCATCGAAAACACGGGGCAATATACAGGACTATATCATGTCCTCGGGGGTATTATTTCCCCTTTATCTGGCATTTCGCCATCAGACTTGACGATTGAATCATTGGTGGCTCGAGTGGCCTCAGGAGATGTTAAAGAAGTGATTTTAGGTTTAAGCCCAACGATGGAAGGGGATACAACCGCCTTTTATTTAACAAAAAAATTAGCAGATTACTCCATTAAAATATCGACGATTGCGCGTGGTATTCCCATTGGCGGAGACCTCGAATATACAGATGAAATTACCCTCGGCAGAAGCATAGTAGGCCGTATTGTTTATGAATAGTATAAAATATAAAAAATGAAACGCATCAAATTTTTGCAAAGTTCACTTGCTTTTTTAGGAGGTGGTTTTTTACTTTCAAGTTTCAAAATGAAAGATGTTCAGGGGGTTTTTGTTGAAAATTCACCCTTTGCGTTACCATCGCTTCCTTATTCTTTTGAGGCTTTAGAACCTCATATAGATAGAATGACGATGGAAATTCATCATGATCGCCATCACAAAGCCTATGTAGACAATTTAAATAAGGCGGTAATTGGTTCTTCTGCTGCTTACCTGTCTTTGGAGGAATTGTTAGGTCAGATTAGCAAGCAACCCGCTGCTGTTAGGAATAATGGGGGAGGACATTGGAATCACAGTTTTTTCTGGCAATTATTAAGCCCTGCGAAAGGAATGCAAGCAAGTGCTTCTTTAATAGCACAAATCAATAAGGATTTTGGCAGCCTTGAAAATATGAAAGTTGAGTTTAATAAAGCGGCTACCACTCGATTCGGGTCTGGCTGGGCCTGGTTGTTATGGAGTAATGGTAAATTAGTTATTTCGTCGACGGCCAACCAAGACAATCCGTTGATGGATATTGCCGAAGTGAAAGGAACTCCAATTTTAGCTTTGGACGTATGGGAACATGCTTATTACTTGAAATATCAAAATAAGCGCGCCGACTATATCACTGCATTTTGGAACGTAGTCAATTGGGATTTTGTGTCCCAACAATTTGATAAATTAAAAAAATAATATGCTTTTAGACGAAATCCCATCCTTAGATTTAGCTGATTTTAGGTCAACTGATCCCGCTAGAAAAGCCAATTTTGTACAGGATTTAGGCAATGCATTTAATACCATTGGCTTTGTGGCGATTAAGGGCCATGGTTTGTCGGAATCTTTTACAAACGCTCTTTATCAACAAGTCGAGACTTTTTTTAAATCTGCGGATGAGGTAAAAAAGCCTTATGAAATTCCTGGAATTTCGGGCCAACGAGGTTACGTAGGAAAGGGGAAAGAGACCGCTAAAGGCTTTAAGGTGCCAGATTTAAAGGAATTTTACCACGTAGGTCAGCCTTTTAAAGAAGATGGAGACTCGGTTTGGGATGAATACCCTTCCAATGTGTTTCCAAACGAATTTCCTGAATTTGAAAAATATACGGTTGAAGCTTTTCAAACATTAGAATCCGCTGGAAAATCTTTGCTTCAGGCTATTGCGCTCTATTTAGAATTGCCTGAAGATTATTTTGAGCCAAGAGTGGTGAATGGTAATTCTATTTTAAGAGCCATTCATTATTTCCCTATTGAAAATCCAGATTCATTGCCGGTTGGCGCCGTTCGAGCAGCGGCTCATGGCGATATCAATTTGATTACTTTATTAATGGGAGCGTCTGCAGAAGGTCTAGAAGTTTTACGCATGGATGGAAAATGGATTGCCATTACGGCCCTTCCTGACCAATTGGTAGTGAATGTGGGGGATATGCTAGACCGATTAACCAATCATAAACTTAAGTCTACCATTCACCGAGTGGTTAATCCACCTCGAGAAAAGATGGGGACTTCACGCTTCTCTATTCCATTTTTTATGCATCCTAGATCCGAAATGGATTTAAAATGTTTAGATTCTTGTGTATCAGATGAATTTCCAAAGTTGTATGTCGATATGTCTGCCGGAGAATTCCTAAATGAACGCTTGATTGAATTAGGTCTTAAGACGAAGTAGATTATGAACAAGCCAAAGCATCTAGCGTTTTTATGGGATGTTTTAATAATGGCTTCAACCTCTTTTGGTGGCCAGCAAGTTCATATGGCGCTTTATTTAGAGCGTTTGGTCAAAAAAAAACAATATTTATCGGAAGAGGAACTTTTTGAAATACATGCTTTGTGCTCAGTTCTCCCTGGGCCTACTTCTACTCAGGTTTTAACAGCGATTGGTTTAAAGCGGGGAGGAACTAGTTTAGCCTATTTAACCACCTTGATGTGGATTAGTCCGGCTATATTCATTATGACATTGGCTGCTTTTGGGATGACCTATCTTCAAAATAAAGCTATTTTACATTTTGTACTTCCGGTAGGTGTGGGGCTAATTTTACAGTCGGGCTGGGTTATGGCTAAAAAAGTCATCAATGGACCTTTGTACGTACTGATTTTATTGATAACTATTTTCATTGGCTTATTATTTCCCAATCCTTTTATTTTTCCTTTGGTTATTGTTCTGGGGGGTGTTATTTCATCCTTTAATTATAAATTATTCCCAAGGCAGAATAAGCATAAGATGGTCATTCCATGGGCTAATTTTCACTTGTACTGGGGTTTTCTAGTGCTTTTAGCTCTTTTAGGTCATTTTACAGATTATTTCCCAATCCGTATTTTTGAAAATTTTTACCGAAATGGTAGCTTGGTTTTTGGTGGTGGCCAAGTGCTAGCTCCCGTTCTTTTTACCGAATTTGTGGAATTTAAGCACTTGATTTCTTCGGATGATTTCTTGACCGGAATGGCATTATCACAATCTTTACCAGGTCCCGTTTTTGCACTTACATCTTATTTGGGAGTTTTGTTGATGAAAGACTATGGGACGATAGGCCAATTATCTGGTAGTGCCGTAGGGGCTTTAGGGGTGTTTTTGCCAGGTACTTTTATGATATTTTTTGTTTTCCGAATTTGGAGCCAACTCAAACAATACCGATTTATTAGAGCTTCTTTGGCGGGAATTCAGGCTGCTTCTGTAGGCTTAACTGGGGTGGCTGTTTACACTTTTATGAACCCTATTATCATTCAAGGCGATTTTATAGCTTTGAGTGTTATTTTAATCACGTTTATTTTATCTCAATCGACGCGTTTACCCTCCATTGTCCTTTTTATGATGGCACTAATTGTGGGTTTTTTCCTAGGATAATATATTGAGTAAATATTGCCCATATCCACTTTTAACGAGTGGTTTTGCAATAGATCGTAATTGGTCTGCATTGATGTAGCCCATTCGATAAGCAACTTCTTCGATGCAACCGATTTTCATTCCTTGTCTTTCTTCAATCACTTGGACAAATTGGCCTGCTTGCATTAATGACGCAAAAGTTCCAGTATCTAGCCAAGCAGTTCCTCGGTTTAAAATACCTACGGATAGCTTACCGCGCTTTAAATATTCTTTATTGACATCCGTTATTTCATATTCACCTCGTGGGGAAGGAGCAATGTTTTTGGCAATTTCTACTACATCGTTATCATAAAAATAAAGTCCAGGAACCGCATAGTTGGACTTAGGGTTTGTGGGCTTCTCTTCAATGGAGATTACTTTATTTTCTGAATTAAACTCAACCACACCGTATCTTTCTGGGTCATTTACTGAATAAGCATAAACAACTCCACCTTCAGGATCATTGTTGGCCTGCAATAATTTACTTAATCCTGAGCCATAAAAAATGTTATCACCTAATACCAAAGCTACTTTATCTGTTCCTATGAATTTCTCTCCGATCACAAATGCTTGAGCAAGTCCATTGGGCTCTGGTTGGGCCGCATATTCAAAACGACATCCTAAGTTGCTTCCATCGCCTAACAATTTTTCAAAATTGGGTAAATCATGTGGCGTCGAAATGATCAAAATCTCTTTAATTCCCGCTAGCATTAGAATTGAAAGTGGGTAATAAATCATGGGTTTGTCATAAATAGGCATTAATTGCTTACTTACGGCTAAAGTTAATGGATGAAGTCGAGTGCCGGATCCACCAGCCAAAATGATACCTTTCATAATTATCTGCCTTGATACATGTTTGTATAATATTTTTGATAGTCACCTGAAGTAACTTCATTAAGCCATTTTTCGTTGTTCAAATACCAATCTACGGTTTTTTCTAAACCTTCTTCAAATTGGAGTGAGGGCTGCCAACCCAGTTCTTTCATGATTTTATTTGCATCAATCGCATAGCGTAAATCATGTCCGGCGCGGTCAGTAATGTAGGTAATTAATTGGGTCGACGTGCCTTCTGGTCTACCTAATTTTTCATCCATGATTTTACATAAAAGATGTACTAGATCGATATTTTTCCACTCATTAAATCCACCGATATTATAGGTTTCACCTATTTTACCCTCATGAAATACGGTGTCAATCGCCCTTGCGTGGTCAATAACAAACAACCAATCCCGCACATTTTCGCCTTTTCCATACACTGGTAAAGGTTTGTTATGCATGATATTATGAATCATTAAAGGAATTAATTTTTCTGGAAAGTGATTGGGCCCGTAATTATTGGAACAATTCGTGATGACCGTAGGCATGCCATAGGTCTCATGAAAGGCTCTTACGAAATGATCTGAACTTGCTTTTGAGGCAGAATAAGGTGACCTAGGATCATAAGGAGTGGTCTCAAGAAAAAACTCATCAGGATTATGCAATTCACCATATACCTCGTCGGTGGAAATATGGTAAAATCGTTTCCCTTCATATTGGCCATTCCAATGCTTTTTAGCTGCTTGTAATAGATTAGCAGTTCCCAAAACATTTGTTTTTACGAAGGCTAATGGATCTGTAATGGATCTGTCGACATGCGATTCTGCCGCCAAATGTAATACTCCATCAAATTTATATGTGGCAAAAAGTTGGTCTATTTCTTCAGCATCTGTAATATCAGCTTTGATAAAATGGTAGTTGGCAGCTGTGGCTACATCTTCATTATTGGCCAAATTACCTGCATACGTTAGTGCATCTAAATTATAGATTTGATATTCTGGGTATTTATTGACGAATAAACGAACGACATGTGAGCCAATAAAACCAGCGCCTCCAGTGATTACAATTTTTTTCATATATTTATAATAGGGCTTTTTGCCAAGCCCATGCATCTTTTAAGGATTCTTCTAAACTTCTTTTTGACTGCCAACCTAAAATATCTTTAGACTTGCCAATAGCCGCATAAACAGCGGTAATATCGCCTGACCTCCTAGGTTTTAATTCATAATTCACTTTTTCTCCTGTAGTCTTTTCAAATGCTTGTATGATTTGTAGAACGGAAGTTCCATCACCAGTACCTATGTTGAAAAAATCATAGTAAGAAGCGGTATCTTTTTGATCTATAAGGTGTTGTAAAGCTTTTACATGCGCCTCTGCTAAGTCACACACATGAATATAATCTCTGACCGCTGTGCCATCTGAGGTAGGGTAATCCGTTCCAAAAACCTGGAGTGGACCTCTTAATCCAGCAACAGATTGCGTTAAAAATGGAATTAAATTGGCTGGCGGGCCCAATGGTAATTCGCCAATTAATGCACTTTTATGAGCGCCTATGGGGTTAAAGTAACGAAGTGAAATGGCTTTCAAATCGTTGGACGCTTGCGTAGTATCTGCAATAATTTCTTCACACATCTGTTTGGTATTTCCGTAAGGAGAAATAGCTATTTGGACGGGTGATTTTTCAGTAACCGGAAGTTCGGCTGGTTGGCCATAAACGGTGCAGGAACTTGAAAAAACAAGGTTTTTAATGTTGTGTTCCTGCATTTTCTCTAAGAGTAAAATGGTGGAAGCTACATTGTTTTTATAATATTTTAAGGGATTTTCTACGGATTCGCCGACTGCTTTTGACGCGGCAAAATGAATAACCCCATCTACTTTATGTTCTTTAAATACTTGATCGTAGGTTTTTGGATCATTGACATCCAAATGATAATAAACGACGGGCGATTGGCAAATGGTTTCTAAATTCTGAATAACTTGAATGGAGGAGTTCGAGAAATTGTCTACGATAATTGGGTTAAACCCATTTTCTTTTAAGACCACATAGGTATGAGAACCTATAAATCCTGCGCCGCCAGTAATTAAAATATTCATTTGTTTCTTTCCAGATTAAACCAATGACAAATTTAGGTCGATTTTCCCCTTTAAAAAAATTATGAGTTAAAACATTTATTGTGAGGTCTTATAGGCCTTATTTTTTGATTTATTGTGAATAGTCTATATTTTTGAATTAATTATTCCAAAAATGACTGAGCCAGCGATTAAAGCGATGATTCAATTGATGGACGACTCTGATAAAGAAGTCGTTCAAATGGTTGAGGACAAGATTCGAACTTTGGGTCCATCCATTATTCCAATCCTTGAATCAGAGTGGGAAAATCTTAGTTTAAATCCAATTTTACAAGTAAAAATCGAAAACTTGATTCATGATTTCCAATTGGAATCCATGAAAAGTAAGTTGATGCATTGGAAACAGAGTGGGGCCATGGATTTACTTGAAGGCATGTGGATCATAGCTACTTACCGTTTTCCTGATTATTCTTTTGCGGCATTAAAACAGGAAATGGAGCAGTTGTATTTTGATGTTTGGCCTCAAATAAGGGAGAATTTGCATCCGATGGACCAGGTTAAGGTATTGAATGGGGTGATTTTTGACCAATTGAAATTTGGTGCCAACACAAAAAATTTCCATGCGGCTAATAACTCATTTTTAAATGTCGTTTTAGAGTCCAAAAAAGGAAACCCAATTAGCCTTTGTGTTATTTATATGTGGATAGCTCAGAAGTTGGGCTACCCGGTCTATGGCGTAAACTTGCCTAATTTGTTTGTATTGACTTATAAACAGAAAGAAGTTCAGTTCTATATTAATGTGTTTAATAAAGGTTTGATTTTCAATCGAGTGGATATAGACAATTATTTAGCTCAGTTGAACCTAGCACCTAATGATATTTATTATAATCCATGTTCTAATTTAGAAATTATTAGAAGGGTTTTGCGTAATTTAATCATGGCCTATGAGAAGTCGGGCGATGAAGATTACAAGGCTGAATTGACCGATTTAATTGCATCTCTTGACTAGTCTTCAATAGCGATTGAGCACACGAAATCATCAAATACCTCAGTGCCTACAGTTATTTTTTTATTTCTAACGCGTATTTCAAAGGGATTCGTATTAAAATGTGGCAGTTGGATATCTTGTTGGAATCCTAAACCGGGAACGGACATCGCCTTATAAATTGCCTCTTTGCAAGTCCAAGCCTTTGTTAAATCGACATGTGAATTTTGCCAATGATTCCACTCTTCCGCAGATAAAAATCGAGGACCAATCTTTTCAACATTTCGACCCAAGCGTTCGAGATCAATGCCCACTGATTTTACATGGCTAATGACTGCAGCTACATATGGAAATGAATGACTTATGGAGATGTGATAATCTGATTGGTCAAAATAAGGCCTATTTCTTTCATCTTTCCTTAATTCCCAAGTACCTATAGGAATTTGTTGGCATACGTTCCACAGACAAAATCTAGCGGCTGAGGATTCTAATTTCTTTTGTGTGATAATTTCATGATCCTTGTTTGCGGTCCAATTTTCTGGAAAGGTTTGAAAAAAGGATAGGTCCTCCGTAATTTCCCAAATCATCCATTGCAAAGAAATGGAGGATAATAATAATGATTTAGATGAAATTTGGGGCATGAATGAATGTATTTGCTTGTAAAATTATCATTTTTGTAATTAATTATTTTTTTAAATTTTACTCATTGAGTCAAAATCTTGGAAATACAAAGAATTGACACTTTTTCAGGGCATAAAGCCCCCATTTATTCCTTAGAAGAGGGGAGGGAGCCTCATTTTATTTATTCGGCGGGTTCGGATGGATGGGTGGTCGAGTGGAATTTGCAGAAGCCTGATTTAGGGAAGGTTTTGGCACATATAGAGGGGTCCGTTTATTGTTTGAAGTTGGATAGGTCAACAAATATTTTTTGGGTTGGCCAAAATTTTGAGGGAATTCATGGGGTCCAAGTCAATGATCAGAGCCGAGTGTTTTCTGTTTCTATGCCTAACAAATCTATTTTTGATATTTGCTTTTGGGATAATCAAGTTTGGGTCGCACATGATCACGGCTTGATATCGGTGATTGATAGGGAGAGCCAACAAATCATCAAGCACATTAAATCGGGCGATAAAAGCGCGCGGAGGTTTTGTTTAATAGGCCAAGATAGAATAGCCATTGGATTTAGTGATGGGTTTATTCGTGTTTTTAACAATAATTTTGAATTGGAATTTGCATGGCTCGCCCATGATCTATCCGTTTTTTCAATGATTTATGAGGATTCTAGCCATTCTTTGCTTTCTGTCGGCCGCGATGCTAAGATAAAACGTTGGTTATTAGATGGTGAAAATACGCGCTTAGTCCAAGAGGTTCCAGCTCATATATATGCCATTCACGACGTAGTTGTGAGTCCCGACCAACAATTTTTTGCGAGTGCGAGTATGGATAAAACGATTAAAATTTGGCGTGCAAATGATTTGACCTTGTTAAAGGTGATTGACGCTCCCCGATATGGCTCCCATAAAAACTCGGTAAACAAATTGCTATGGTCATCGTACCATGATTTTCTGGTTTCAGCTTCGGACGATAAAAATATTTCTATTTGGAAAATACTTTAAAGATTTTATTTATTTTAGCAGTTATATGAGTGATAAAAAGCAAATTCCTGACGTAGCGTTTTCAAGATCATTTCGCGGATATGATATATCTGAGGTAAATGATTATGTACAAAATGTGAATGCTTATGAGGTTTCAGTTCAGCATACGATTGAAAAATTGGAGTCCAAAGTAGGCGATTTAGAAACCGAAATCACCCGCTTAAGGGAATTAGAGTCATCTTTATTCCGTGCGATGAAAATGGCTGAGGAAGCCCAGGAGAATTGGAAAATTAAGATGGCGCAAGAGGCTGAGGAACAAAAAATAAGTGCTCAAAAACTGGCCAAAAAATTCATAGATGATGCGACAAAAGAGGCTGAAAAAATTAAATTTTTAGCGGAGTCTGAAAAGAAGCAATTACTGATGGGTGCTTCTCAGGAATTAAGAGAGCAGGAGCGAGGGTTAAAAACCTTGAAAGAGGCTCAGCGTGAAATAGGAAAGCAATTATCTTCATTGGCTAATTTAACCTTAGACCAATTAAGTTCATGGGAAGGTTTGAAAAATGAAGAAACTGAAATTTCAACAGGTAAGAAGCTTGAAAACGTGATTGTTAAAAAAACGAGTGCTATTAAAAAGCCAGTCTCCACTGTCAAGAAAAAGAGCGATTCTCCCAATGCTAATCAATTAAAATCCAGTGCAAAAAAGAAAGTCAATCCAAAAAAGAAATTGGTGAAGTCTAATTTGTCAACTGAAAATGGGGGAGACGACGGTTTGCCTACCTTGAATAAAGTATTAGCTGCATATGCTAAGTCGACCGGTCCTAAAGGTAAAATAGGGGATATAAATTAATTTGGATGCGTATTTGGCAAATTAAAATAGAAAACGTAAAATTCTTTTCGTTCCATGGATTATTTCCTGAGGAACGCGTATTAGGGAATGAATTTACCCTATCTGTTTCTGTGGATCGAATTTCAAATAAAAGTTTTTCGGAAAATCTTGAACAATCGATTGATTATGGCGTTTTGTACTCAATTTGTTCTGAAGTTATGTTAAAGCCTGTTGATTTGTTAGAAACCATTTGCGAACAAATCGTAGAAAAAATTCAATTCATTTGTCCGGATTACCAATTTATTGAAATTAGTGTGACTAAAGATCATCCTCCTTTAGGTCAAATTTCGGGACAATCAACCGTTAAATTATCATTAACTAAAGATTAGATTAATTGAATGATTATAATGTAAATTTGGATAAATTTTCATCACATGCGTCATCAGGTAACCATCAAAGACATTGCTAAGCGACTGAATATTTCAGTGGCGACGGTTTCAAGGGCTTTGAGGGATTTGCCGGATATTCACCCCGACACAAAAAAAATGGTGGTTGATTTAGCTGAAGAGTTAGATTATCAGCCTAATGTTATTGCTACAAGTTTAGTAAAAAGTAAGACTAAAACGCTAGGAGTCATTGTACCAGACTTGGGTTATTACTTTTTTTCCACCATTTTAAAATCGATTGAGGAAGCGGCCATCGCGGCTGGCTATAGTTTATTGATTACGCAGACGCAGGAATCCTATGAACGTGAGTTGATTAATATTCAGAATTTGTCCAGAGGTCAAGTAGAAGGGATCATCATTTCCTTGTCTAGGGAAACGGTGAATTTGGATCATTTGACCCGTTTACAACGAAGGGGAATACCCTTAGTGTTTTTTGATCGAGATAGTGATGAAATTCACGCCTCAAAAGTGATGGTTGACAATGAACAATCAGCTTATGAGGCGGTAAAACATTTGTTAAATACAGGTTGCAAGCGAATCGCTTTTCTTGCTGGGCCGACCAACGTATCCGTTAGTAATCAAAGAATTTCAGGCTATCTAAGGGCATTAGCCGAATCGGGTGTCAAGGAAGATTTAAATTTAATTATTCATTCAGATTACGTACAGGATTCAGCGACTATATGCACTCAGGAATTGATGAGAGCTAAAAATAGACCAGATGGAATTTTAGTTGTTTCGGACCGACTGGCCTTAGGAGTTTTGGTGGCCTTGCGAGGGTTAAATATTTCAGTGCCGGAGGAAGTCAAAATAGTTAGTTTTAACAATGAGCCAATTTGTTCGATTGTTTCTCCTTCGATCTCCTCGGTTTCACAGCCTTTGGAAGAGATAGGTCGATTGTCTGTCGAGCTATTGCTAGACCAAATTAATCACAAAGGAGAGGATTTGAAACCAAGGGTTGAAGTTCTAAAGACTCAATTAATCGTTCGAGAATCATCTTCTAATAAGAATTAGTCCTTATTTTCAACGATTTTTCTTGCCCATTTTGTTGGTATATCAAAATGTGCAATCCCGGATTTAATTCAGAAATCAATTCTTTATTTATCGTCCCATTCTGCTTAAATTCCTTTGTTTTACGACCTAAAAGGTCATAAATGCTGAGGGATTCAAAAGGTATATTGATTGACTCTTCTACGTTCTGAATGGAAAGGGGAGGATTGACTTTGATGTCAAATGATTCTTGGAAGCAATTTTGGGGATCAGATACTTTAAATACGGTATTTTCAGTGGGGTTAACTTTGATGTTTTTTGTTTTATCACCATTGGACCAGACATATTCGCCGGTCCAGGTGGCAGCTAATTCTAATTTGTCAAAATAATTGATCGTTTGAGTGCTAGGAGCCTTTAGGTTTAAGTCTTTAAATACGGTGAATTGATCCAACACATTACCTTCTTCATTGATGAATTTAGCATCCAATCTATTGCCGTCTATTTCAAAGTAAAAAGACCCTGCTTGTCCAGCAAGGCTATATTCCATGACAGGATGAGTTACTCCATACCTTAACGTTCCAGGACCTCCACCAACGCCATTAACTACATAAATAACGCCATTTTTATCAGTATTGCTTGACGAGAAAAGGTAAGGACATGAGTTGGCCGATTTGTCATAACGCCCAGAAGAACTTTGGGGCCAATGGACTGATTTGTTGAATTCAGAGGATAGACCATAGTGATTCTTCAGAGGTTTACTGCGTTCAAAAACATGGCTATGGCCTGTAAGGACAAGGTCTACATTGTATTCATCAAACACTTTGGGTAAAATAGCTCTTAGGTTAATTAAATCAGGTACTTCGTCGGAATCGTAGGTCCCTTTGGTGTAGGGGGGATAATGAAAAAATACGACTTTCCACTTTTGTTTAGTCGCTTTTAAGTCATTTTTCAGCCAGGTTAATTGGTCCGAAGGCCCATCGAAAATACGCTTATTATCTTTGCCATATGCATAGGAATCGAGGCAAATGAAGTGTGTATTTCCATAGTCAAAAGAATAATAGGCTTCAGACCCTGAGGCTAAACCTCCTAATTCTCCTTTTGTGGGCAATGTAAAACTTTGATAATAGGCCATGTCGGGATGATCCTGATTTTTAGGATATGCATCATAATCGTGGTTTCCAACACTAGGGAATAGGGCTGATTGTTTCAGCAAAGGGCCATTTTGATAAATTTGGAAGAAATTGGTCTGAAAATCATCATCCGTGCCACCTTCATAAACGTTATCACCTACAGTCATAAAGAGATTCGTGTATTTATTGCCAATAAATTTCTTAAATCCTTCGTAAACATTTTTTTGATAGGGACCTTTGGGCCACATATCGCCGATGGACCAAACGCTGAATTTTTCCGGTGAGCCAATGGTCGGAGCGGTTTTGAAGAAATAGGTTGAATCTCCTGCGTATTGGGTGGAGGTTAATCGGATTCGATAAAAGTATTTGTTTGACGCTGTTAATGAATCAATTAATACTAAATGTTCGGTATTGGTTTGACTTGATTTTTTCGTGCGATTAAAGGTTTTACCATCGCTACTTATCTGAACCTCACTTATAATGGCTTGGTTGGTTCGATATCGTATTTGGACTGATTTTTCCCCTAGCATTTGCAGATAAGGCGCCCTGGTAATTTCCTGACTATACGCCTGCAATGAGCCCAAAAACAGGCTAAAAACAATGAAAATATAACTAGGGAACTTTAATTTCAAAACGATTTTTTATGAGCATTTTTGATAACTCCTTCAAAGCTATGGATTTGATTTTTTTCTACCTAAAAAAACGCATAATTTGATGAATTTTTTCTTGGAAAAATTGTTAGAATTTATGATATTTGTAACTATTGGAAAATCCAATTAAAATCTAGAAAATAGATTTTATCATGTTGGATTGTTCATTGAATCAAACCATTATTTATGTCATTAAATTCTAATATTATCCCTATCAACATCGAAGATGAAATGAGGGGAGCGTACATCGATTACTCGATGTCGGTAATTGTTTCTCGTGCTTTGCCGGATGTGCGTGATGGTCTAAAGCCAGTGCACCGTAGAGTACTTTATGGAATGGAGGAGTTGGGTGTTAATTACAATAAATCCTATAAAAAATCAGCTCGTATTGTCGGGGAAGTATTAGGAAAGTATCACCCGCATGGGGATTCTTCTGTATATGACACGATGGTACGTATGGCTCAGGATTGGTCTTTGCGATATCCTTTGGTGGATGGACAGGGTAACTTTGGATCAGTTGACGGAGATTCTCCAGCAGCGATGCGTTATACTGAGGCACGTTTGAAGCGGATTGCGGATGAGATGCTTTCTGATTTAAATAAGGAGACGGTTGATTTCCAACCCAATTTTGATGATAGTTTAGAGGAGCCAACGGTCTTGCCCGCTAAGATTCCTAATTTGCTGTTGAATGGAACTTCGGGTATTGCGGTGGGTATGGCCACGAATATGGCGCCACATAATTTGACGGAAGTAGTGGATGGTATTGCGGCATATATTGATAATCGTGATATTACGATTTCGGAGTTGATGCAATACATTAAGGCTCCTGATTTTCCAACGGGCGGGACTATTTATGGTGTTCAGGGAGTAAAAAATGCCTTTGAGACGGGAAGGGGTAGAATTGTCGTGAGGGGAAATGCAACTTTTGATACGTCCAAAACAGGTAAGGAGCAGATCATTGTATCTGAGATTCCTTATATGGTGAATAAGGCAAATTTAATTAAGCAGTGTGCCGACTTGGTGAATGACAAGCGTATCGATGGGATTTCGGAGATACGAGATGAGTCAGATCGCCAGGGAATGCGTATTGTTTTTGATTTGAAGAGGGATGCGGTGGCTAATGTAGTTTTAAATAACTTATACAAGCACTCGGCGCTTCAATCTTCTTTTAGTGTCAACAATGTAGCCTTAGTAAAAGGAAGACCTATGATGTTAAATCTTAAGGATTTAATTCATCATTTTGTTGAGCATAGAAATGAGGTGATTATTCGCCGTACGCGGTATGATTTACGTGAAGCTAGAAAGCGCGCACACGTTTTAGAAGGCTTTATCATTGCTTTAGATAATTTAGATGCGGTTATTAAGTTGATCCGTGAGTCTAAGGATCCTTCAGCGGCGCAAGAAGGCTTGATGTCAAAATTCAATTTATCCGAAATTCAATCGAAGGCTATTCTTGAGATGCGTTTACAACGCTTAACTGGAATGGAGCGTGAGAAAATCATGAATGAATTTGCTGAAATTATGAAATTGATTGATGACTTGGAGGATATTTTGGCTAAGCCAGAGCGTCAACTGCAAATCATTAAGGATGAATTGACCGATATGAAAACTCGTTATGGCGATGAGCGTAGAACGCAAATCAATATGACAGATGAAGAATTCTCTGTGGAAGATATGATTGCCGATGATGAGATGTTGATCACCGTGTCTGCTCAAGGCTATATTAAGCGTACTGCTATTACTGAATATCGTTCGCAAACAAGGGGTGGAGTTGGTTCACGTGCGGTAGCGACGAAAGATGATGATTATACCGAACATTTGTTCTCGGCAACGATGCATAATTGGTTACTGTTTTTCACGGAGCGTGGAAAATGTTTCTGGTTACGTGTATATGCGGTGCCAGAAGGTTCAAAAGTTTCTAAGGGCAGACCGATTCAAAATATGATGAATATTGAGAATGGAGATTCGATAAGGGCTGTCATTAATGTTACGTCCATTACAGATCCTGATTACATTGACAATAATTTCATTGTGATGTGTACGCAAGATGGAACAATTAAGAAAACTTCGTTAGAGGCCTATTCTAGACCACGTCAAAATGGAATTAATGCCATCACGATAAGGGAAGGTGACCGTTTATTAGATGTGGCATTAACAAATGGAAATAATCAAATCGTTATTGCGACTAATACAGGTCGTTCGGTACGTTTTGAGGAAACTCGGGTTAGACCTATGGGCCGTACGGCTGCTGGAGTTAAGGGAATATGGATTGATGAAAAAATACCAACTGAAAAGGTTATTGGTATGGTTTGTGTGTCTGATCCTGCGGTCCAACAACTATTAGTGGTTTCGGAGAAAGGTTATGGTAAGCGTTCAGAAGTGGATGATTATCGATTGACCAATAGGGGAGGAAAGGGTGTGAAAGCGCTTAATATCACCGAAAAAACGGGTGCATTGGTAGCCATAAAAGAAGTGGATGACAATGATGATTTGATGATCATTACCAAAGCGGGTATTTTAATTCGTTCTTCAGTCGCAGAACTTCGTGTCATGGGTAGAAATACACAAGGAGTTAAGTTGATCCGTCTGAAAAGTGAGTCTGATGAGATTTCGTCCGTAACCAAAATTGAAAAAGAACCAGAGCCAGAAGAGGTAGAGGTTTTAGAAGGAGATGAAGTTTCAGTAGGAGTGGAGGTAATTTCTGAAGGAGCTGAGTCGACAGAAGGAAATGCTGATGCGTCAACAGAAGATAGAGATGGCGAATCTGCTGATGGTGATAAAGTAGATGATTTAATAGAAGAGTAAATTTTTATCGGCCCGAAATTTATTTCGGGCTATTTTTTTAATATAAACAAAAACAATGAAAAAATTAGTTTTAACCCTGTTTACTGTGGCTATGGCTGCAGGCTCGACTTTCGCCCAGGTGGATAAGGCTTTGGTCGAAGCGCAAAAGAAAGCCATTTTTGATGCTGTTAAAAAGACAGACGAAGCGGTAAAGAAAACTCCAACTAAACCAAAGCCATGGTTAGAGAGGGCAGTAGCTTATTTGGATTTGGCGTCATTTCCGGATTCAACGGTAGCATTGAAGGATGCAGATGCTGCATTTAAGGCTTTAGAATACATTGCTGAGGCGGTTAAATTGGATACTAAGGATGGTAAAAAAGGTAGCACTGCCAAGGATGCTGAGGCTTTATTAATAGGTCGTGAAAAGGCTTATGGGGCCTTAATGAATATGGGTGTTATTAAATACCAAGGGAAGAATTATGCAGGTTCTTATAAATACATGAGCAAGGCAGCGGAAATTTCTCCTAATGATACAACTTCTGCGATGTACACTGGAGTTGTGGCCCAATTGTGTCAAAAAGATGCGGAAGCAAAGGTAGCTTATGAGCATTATTTGAAAATAGGTGGAAAAGATATGGCGATCATGTATGGTTTATCACAAATCTATAAAGTAGCCAAAGAAGAAGATAAATCATTAGCTATCATAGACCAAGCGATGGTTATTTATCCAAACAATAAGGATTTGAAGAATGAGAAATTCAACATGTTGATTTCTTTTAACCGAATCGACCAAGCGATTACTCAGTTGAAAGCAACCTTAGACAAGGACCCAAAAGATGCCATGTCATGGTTGAATTTAGGATTATTGTTTGAGAATAAGGTTTCTGGTGTCAATGATGAAGCACGTAAAATTCAAGAAAAAACGTTTAAGGTAAATGATGCTAAGCGTAAAGTAGCAGCACAAAAAGACCAAGTAGATTTGTTTTCAGAAGAATTAAAGCGTACCAAAGCTAAATTAAAAACCACTCCTCCAGCCAAACAAGGTCCAATAAAAGCCCAAGTAACGAAGTTGGAATCTACGTTAGCTGAATATAACACTGCCTTAAATGATCTTAAGGCTGATTTAACGAAGGCAGAATCAGAAGTAGGGGATTTGGCTGCTAATAATGCTAAGTTAGCCGAATTGAATGCTAAAATTGCAGAGTATCGGAAAGATCTACCCATGTATTATTCAAAGGCATTAGAGGCTGATGAAAATTATTATGATGCCTTATATCAATTAGGTGCATATTATTACAATGAAGGGGTAGAAATCAAGAAGAAAGTCGATAATATGGATATGGATACATATAAAAAAGAAGGGAAGGCGATTGAAGCTTCTGTTTCTGCTAAATACGAGCAAGCATTGCCATATTTTGAAAAGGCTTATAAAAATAAAAAGGAAGTTGATTTGAAAGAGGTTTTGAAGCAGATTTATAAAGCTTTGAAGCTTGATGCTAAATTAGCTGAGTTAAATTAATAAGCTCATTTTGTTATTAATAAAAGGCCGACATGATTGTCGGCCTTTTTTGGTTTAATGTCATTATAAAATTATAGAGGAG
>CAIZMB010000066.1 GCA_903933935.1 uncultured Cytophagaceae bacterium | reverse complement strand
GCTGGTCCGGAATCGCCACTTTCATCCTAGCTCTCGCTTCCTATTTTTGGATTCGCTATCGAACATATTTGTTCGGCGTTTTATTGATTTTAATTTTTATTACTGGTCATTATGGATCCATTTTAACGTATGGAGAAGGTTACTTTTTAAAACCGACGGCAGAAACACCTGTCACGTTGCAAACGAAAAATAGGCGATCATTAAAAGTAGAAAATCCTCAAGGAGAAACAAAAGCCTATTTCTATCCCTATGAAGATCAAATTGTCCCTATATTAAAGTCGAAGTGCTACTCTTGTCATTCCATTCAAAAAAAGAAGGGAGGACTGCGTTTAGATTCAGAATTTTTTATTCGCAAGGGTGGTAAAAATGGTCGTATCCTGATTCCAGGAAATTCCTTAAAAAGTCATTTATATGCTTATTTAGTAAAACCTGAAGATCATGATCTTCATATGCCGCCAACAGGCAAAAAGCAATTGACTTTATTGGAAATACAATTCATTGAGAAATGGATTTCAACGGGCGCACCTTTCGGGGAGGTTGAACAAAAAAATGTTTTAGCTTCTAATGATCTGCCAAGTACTGCCACTGATGTACCCCACTCAAACAAAATTTCTTTGGAACATCAAATGGATGTGGATGCTCTTAGCCCAACAGAAAATCTAGTTTTAGATAAGTTGAAAGACGCCAAAATTAGTATCGTTTCTTCAGGAGCAAATAATCAATGGATTAGTTTAAATTTCATCAATGTCAAATCTGACTTTAATTCTTTGTTGGCCCAATCGAAATCGATAAAAACACATGTAACGGAATTGAAATTAACCGATTTTTATCAAATTGATTTTTCCGCCATTCGGGATTTTTCAAACGTGAAAATTTTAAATTTTGGTCATACTAATTTGAAAGATGATGACGTGGAAAATTTTAAAGACTTAGATCAACTCGAGCAATTGAATCTTTATGGGACCAAGATTACGGATGTTGGTTTAATGAAGTTGGCAGAATGTCAAAGTTTAAAAGTTTTATATCTTTGGGATACAAAAGTTTCTGCAATTGGAATAAATGAGTTGAAAAAGAAGAGGCCTAAATTAAAGATTGAATCGGGCCAATTTACTTTTAAATTAGCAGATACAAATTTACCTAAACGTCTAGATTCTAATAAATGAGGCTTCCATTCCTACAAATCTTATGCGCATGTTTATTCCTTTCCTTTGGCTTTAAGGAAAAGGAGGGTATGCCTAAAGAGGTTGCTTTGGAATTGAAAAATTTGCCTAACGAAATTGATTTTAATATTCATGTCAAGCCCATTTTATCAGATAAATGTTTTGCTTGCCATGGTCCAGACAAAGCAAAACAGAAAGCAGGATTACGCTTAGATTTGCCCGAAGGGGCATTTTCTCGTTTGCCTGAAAGCCCTGGCAAATTTGCCATTGTGCCTGGAAACTTAGGGAAAAGTGAAATGGTTAAACGAATACTTTCGGTTGATCCTAGCTATAAAATGCCAACTCCTAAATCTCATTTAGAGTTGAGTGCTAGAGAAAAGGCTGTATTAATTAAATGGATTCAAAAGGGTGCTGAATATAAACCACATTGGGCTTTTGTGGCTCCCATTAAAAAAGAAATACCTGCGTCAACTACAGAGAATAACCCGATAGACTATTTCATTTCAAATGCGTTGGCCTCCAAAAATTTAAAATTTAGTGGATCCGCTTCTCGGAATTTTTTATTGCGGCGCTTATCCTTTGACTTAACCGGCTTGCCTCCTACGGTGGATGAGATTGAATTTTTCAAAAATGATGCACGGCCTAATGCCTACGAAATCCAAGTAGATCGTATGTTGGCCTCGCCCCATTTTGGTGAAAAGTTGGCCGCCGAATGGCTCGATTTAGCTCGGTTTGCAGATTCTCACGGGTATACCATAGACCGAATTAGAGACATGTCGCCCTATCGAGATTGGGTGATTCAAGCGTTTAATAAAAATATGCCCTACGACCAATTTATTCATTGGCAATTGGCCGGCGACTTAATGCCAAATCCAACAAAAGACATGCGGATTGCTACGGCATTTAATCGGAACCATCAGCAAAATACCGAAGGGGGAATCGTAGAAGAAGAGTTTCAAACGGAATATGTGATGGATCGTGCGAACACTTTTGGTGATGCTTTTTTAGCTTTAACGACGGGTTGTGCGAGATGCCACGATCATAAATATGATCCTATTTCTCAGAAAAATTATTACCAGTTGTTTAGCTTTTTTAATAATCTGAAGGAAGCAGGCCAAATTTCATATAATGATGATATGCCTACGCCAACCCTATTATTGCCGACGGACAAGCAGCAAGCGATCATGGATTTTATTCAAGCAAAAATTAAAACGACGGAGGAAAAATTGCAACAAATAAAGCCGTCAGGCTTTGATACCTGGTCAAAAGGGGAAGGCCCCATTTTATTGAAAAAGCAAAGTATTCCACAAAATGGATTAGTTGCCTCTTATGATTTTGAGTCTACCTTGACCAACTTAAAAAATGATAAGGAAATAGGTGTATTGAAACATGAATCGGGGAAGACGGGGGATATTCCTCAGTTTCTGGAGGGTCATTCAGGGAAGGCTTTGGCCTTTGACGGGGATGTATATTGTGACTTTAACCGCGTGGGAGTATTTCGAAAATCAGAACCTTTTTCGATTGGTATTTGGGTCAATATTCCGAAAAATTTAAAGGAAGGAGTGATTTTTCACAAAAGTAATGCAGAGCGATTGTACAATTTCAAAGGCTTCCATGTATATCTAAAAAATAATTCTTTGGAAGTGATGATGGCGCACTCAGCTCCTTCAAATGCCATTACGAAAATCACGAAAAATGATATCCCACGGGATCGATGGGTTCAATTGACACTGACCTATGATGGTTCTTCTCAAGCCAAAGGATTAAAATTGTACATCGATGGAACTGAGCCGGCTATGGAAACGACGATGGATCAGTTATATAAGGATATCATTTTTTATTCAAAGCAGGAGCCCGGTTTACAGATTGGTGGTTGGTGGCGCGGCTTAGGTTTTAAGGGTGGTCGTGCAGATGATGTGCTAGTTTACAACCGAGAATTAAGGCCTTATGAGGTAATGATTATTGCACAAAAAAATACATCGGATAATATTTTTAAGGATGCAAATCATGTTGTTGACTATTATGCAACCAACGTAGATTCTGAGTATTTGAAGGTGAAAAATGAGTTAAGGGTTTTGCGAACGGCCTATTCAGATTCAACGGAATCAACGCAGGAATTAATGGTCATGCAAGAAATGGCCAAACCTAAGAAGACGCATGTTTTATTAAGGGGTCAGTATGATGCACCTGGGGAGGAAGTATTTCCTAATACTCCTGAAAAAATATTTCCGTACCCGGCTAATTTGCCTAGAAACCGGTTGGGTCTAGCCAATTGGTTAACTGACAGTCGAAATCCTTTGACATCTCGTGTCGCGGTTAACCGAATTTGGCAAAATTTATTTGGAATAGGTATCGTAAAAACAGCCGAAGACTTTGGGAATCAAGGCGAAATGCCTTTCCATCCCGAATTATTAGATTGGTTGGCCGTCAATTTCAGAGAAACGGGTTGGGATGTTAAAAAATTAATTAAGTCGATGGTGATGTCGAAGACATACCAACAAGATTCTAAGGCTTCTCCAACATTAATGGAACTTGACCCCGAAAACCGGATGCTTGCTCGGGGCCCTTCTGCGCGTTTGACTGCGGAAATGATTCGCGATAATGCGTTGGTTGCTAGTGAATTGATCAACCGAGAGATTGGTGGGAAAAGTATGTATCCGTATCAGCCAGAGGGTTTATGGGAAATAAATAGTCATAAATATAAGCAAGACACAACGCAGGCCATTTATAAGCGGAGTTTGTATGTGGTGGTCAAAAGATCAGTTCCAAATCCCATGATGTCTACTTTCGATGCCACATCACGGAGTTCATGTTTAGTGCGTCGACAAAAAACGAACACACCGCTTCAAGCTTTGGTCGTTTTAAATGATCCGACATTCTTGGAGGCCTCGAAGCAAATGGGGGTAAGGATGTCGAAACAAAGTAATTTACACGTATCCATCAAAGATGCCTATGTGAGGTTGACTGGCCGAGAACCCCAAGAAAGAGAAATTAGTATTTTAATTGAATTGCAAAAAAATGAATGGGCCAAATTTAAAAAAGCGCCAGAAAAGACAAAGGGTTGGTTATCAGCTGGTATGTCTAAAATAGATTTGAAAGAAGCGGATCGGCCTTATGTCGCATCTTTAGCTGTGGTGGCAAATACCATCATGAATTCGGACGCTACGATTACGAAAAGATAAGAACATGGGGAATCATCACGAAGATAATTATCGATTAAATCATCCAGATTTCCATGCATTGGATCAGAGTTTGGACCGTAGAAATTTTCTTCAGAAGACTGCTATGGGTTTAGGTGCGGCTGCATTGCAAGTATTAATGGGCGGCCATTCATTGCAAGCAAAATCCATACAAGATCAGATATTAGAATCACTTCCTAAGATTGCGCCCAAAGCAAAGCGAGTGGTTTACTTATTTATGAGTGGGGGACCTTCCCAATTTGAGACTTTCGATTACAAACCTAATTTAAAAAACATGTTTGGTGAAGGCCTTCCGGATTCTGTTCGTAAGGGCCAAAGGTTAACGGGAATGAGTGCGAATCAAGCCGTTTTACCCATCGTTCCTTCTCTTTATAATTTCAAACAATATGGGGAGAACCGAACTTGGGTGAGTGAGTTATTGCCGTACACGGCTCAAGTTGCGGATGAATTGTGTGTGATTAAATCGATGTATACCGAGCAGATCAACCATGATCCTGCGATTACCTTTTTTCAAACGGGACATCAATTACCCGGCAGACCATCGATCGGTTCTTGGTTGAGCTATGGTTTAGGCAGTGAAAACCAGAATTTACCAGCATTTATTGTGATGGTTTCTAAAAATGCATCTAAGGATCAGCCGCTATATTCTCGATTATGGGGAAATGGTTTTTTACCTTCGGAGCATCAAGGAGTCCAATTTAGGTCAAGTAAGGATCCCGTTTTATATTTAAATAATCCAGAAGGTTATGACGGAGAGGATCGAAAGGAAATGCTTGAATATCTGAAGAAATTAAATCAGGCTCAAAATCAAACTTGGGCTGACCCTGAGGTCGAAGCCAGGATTTCCCAATATGAGATGGCGTTTCGCATGCAGACTTCTGTTCCTGAGGTGATGGATGTAAGCGACGAATCAGATGAGGTGTTTGATCTTTATGGTCCCGGAAGTAGGGATAAGGGTACATTTGCCGCTAATTGTTTGTTGGCCCGAAAATTACTCGAAAAAGATGTACGTTTTGTTCAACTATATCATCAAGGTTGGGATCATCATGACGCATTACCCAAAAATATAATTACTCAATGTAAGCAGACAGATCAAGCGACCGCTGCTTTGATCCAAGATTTAAAAAGGAGAGGAATGTTAGAAGATACCTTAGTGGTGTGGGGTGGGGAGTTTGGACGGACCGTTTATTCTCAAGGAAAACTTTCAGCGAATGGCTATGGACGAGATCATCATCCCAAGTGCTTTAGTATGTGGATGGCTGGTGCTGGAGTAAAACCAGGTAGCTATGGGGAAACAGATGATTTTAGTTATAATATTTCAAAAGACCCAGTTCACGTGCATGATTTTCATGCGACCATGTTACATCTTCTTGGGATCAACCACGAAGAATTAATTTTCAAATCACAAGGAAGAAGGTTTAGATTGACAGATGTTCACGGAAAAGTTGTGAAAGGTGTATTGTCCTAATGAATTTATTGATTAATGATCAATAGTTTGTCCAGTATGACATTGGCTGAGATAATTTTTATAATATATTGACCATTTGGGATTGAATGAATTTTAATTTTTACAACCTCTTTTGAATTTTCAATAGGCCAATTTCCTAAAATAATTCCTCTTAAATCTGCTAACAGGATTTCCCCTCCACCCATTTCTTTAAGAATTTCAATATTTAATTGATCGTTAATCATTGGATTGGGATAAATGGAAAAGCCATTAAAGTTTTCGGGAATATTGAAAATCATTTTTTGAAATTCAGAATAGCATGAAAGTAGTGGGTTGGTCGCTAAATCAAAATTCCGCTTGGCTCTCACTTGATGCAAACCATTTACAGCCATTTTCAAAATCGCATTGGTGTCTATCATTTTTTTTGGTCCTACAATCCATTGATAACTATCAACGACATCAAAATTTCTTGCCTTTATAAAGAATGTGCCATTTTTTTCTAAAATTGGCATAAGGGGTAAAGTCCGTCCATATATAAATTGATCAATACTCGGAATAGACCAGCATCCATATTCATTTCTAGTTTTCAAATGGTATTTACCCGTCTGATTGATCTTAATTGAATCAGTGATTTCCCCAGTATTCCATAAATATCCAAAGGCAGGGCTAGTCTTTAAAGTGACAAAATCCCCCAGGCAAAATTGGTTCGACGGAAACGTTTTGGTGATAGGTTGTTTTTCTATTGGGAAATAAAAACTAGTGACTGGATCACTTGGCGAGGACCAACAACCTACTGAGTCTTGAATTGAGACGTTGTAGGTCTCAGGTTTTTTTGAAAAAATGAGTGATGTAGTATCCGAGCTAGACCACATCCATGACTTTGCAATTTTGGTGGTTTGCAATAAGGTGGAGTCCCCGCGGCAAAATCCTGCGTTTCTAATGGTCGTTATTTGTGGCTTTTGGGGAGTTGGATGAATAAGAACTTTAAGGGGGTTCGACCATGCCGACCAGCATTTTCCGTCTACCGTTATTTTTGCTTTGAATAATTCGATGCCTGCTTTTTTACCTATGAATGGCAAATTCTGTGTCGTTTCCCCCATCGCCCACAAATATTTGTTAGCATCATTTTTGATTGAAATAAGTAAAGAGTCATTTTGGCAAATCGTATGTTTTGGGCTAAATAGGATAGGAGTATCGGGTGTTTTATGAACATCTAGGGTCACTAATTCACTCCGATAAAAACATCCTGCTTTGGAGATGATTGCTTGGTAAGTTCCTGCATTTGCAGCTTCTTTGATGATTGGATTTTCACTATAGCTATGACCCCCTTTTTCCCAGACATGAAATTGCGAATCCGATGAAAAATTCATTTTAATTTCTATCATTTCATTTTCACAAACGAAAGAGTCAAAGCTTGATTCCACGGTGAAGGTAGGTCTTTTTAAGCCTGGTAAAACAACTAGCAATGGATCGGCTAATTCACCTTCACAGCTAACATTAATCTTTGTTTCATTTGGGCTATATACCAATAGATCTTCTTCGGGTGACCGATGATCAAATCCTCCATTTAAATATTCATATTTTAACGGTACCGGACATCCTTCCACATGCAATAAATAGGATTCTTCGTCGCACCTTACTTGCGCTAAGTACCGAAGGAAGCGTTTTTCTTTTGGTAGAACAATTTCCTTCAAGTCATATACCTCAGATTCTATGGGTACCTCAGTCGGTATGGAAATTACTTCCGGATTAATGATTGGATTTGTAGATGCTGGCGGTGGTGGGGTTAAACTTGTCGGTGTTTCAGATATCGGGATTGTTGGGGATATTGGGGTAATTGGTTTAACATTGGCTGGAATACTAACTCGGATGGCAGTTTTTGGGCTTTCGCAATTGTTTACCTTTTGGGAAACCCAACGAACTAATTCAATCGCTGAGGTACTTGTATTACTAGGTACGGCCACGCTAAGGGTACTTGCTGTGCTTATTGCTTTTGTATCATTTTCGTTTAGATACCAAATGTTATTTGTACCGCCGTTTGCTTTAAAAATAATGCTACTTTCCAACAAGGTGGCCGTTGGCGTACCGGCATTAACGGGCGCCGACGGAACATTGAATGCCTGTGCGGATGTGCCTAATGAAGGCAAACTTTCACATCCAAGTTTTAGGCAAGTAGCTTTATATATTTTAGGATTAAGATCAGTTTGAGTAACATAAATTTTGGCACCTGTTCCCAGTTTATTTTCCTTTTCATCGTACCATTGAGTCACATAGGGAGAACATCCTGTCGAGTTAATTAAAATAGGAGCTCCCAGGCAACCGGTATACAAAGAGGATGAATGAACAAGTTGGGGACTTGTTTTTATCGTTATAATTACCTCGTTTGAAGTTCTTGGGCATGAGTTTACTTGATTTTCATTATTCAAAGAACCTTCATTATCATTGTTTAAGGTGATGGAATATTGAACCCTAATTTTAAGCCTTTGCCCTTGAAGTGAGGCGGGAGCGTTGATTATGGATAAGTTTTTGGTTTGACTTCCTTGGAAATTTGCGTCGTCTGAAATATCTGCAAAATTGCCTCCATCTTTAGCACGCGTCCATTGATATGAAATAGCCTTTGACGTACTAACTTCCGGCATTTGAGTCTCTAAAACTACAGACCCCCTTTCGCAAACACTCGGGTTTAAAATACTGGTTATTTTTGTTAGGGTAATCTCTGCAGCTTGTGAATAGGTGCTGCAGAAATTTAATGTCAATTTGACTCGATATAATGTACCGGAAGGACTATTGGCATCGCCGCTTGGGAATATTTGATATGCATTCGAAATTGCCCCTGAAATAATGGAATAAACCCCATCTTGGGGCCTTTTTCTTTCCCATTGATAGCTGGAGCCTGCTGTGGCTTGGGAGATCATGCGGATACTATTTCCATCACAATCGGTCTGACTTTGAGGTTGTTGGACGATCGTGGGGCATTGGCTAAATGCCAAAAAATCAAACAAAATAAAATAGAGCAAAAATGATAATTTCATCAGAACTTCTGGGTTTGAAGTCCTGAAATAAGTCAATAATTGGCCTCGAAATTTTGTTTTAAAATTTTGATCGAAAAATGATCAGCTAGCTGATAAAAAAAAATACAAACCCTTGGTTAGCAAAGGTTTGTATTTTATCAACTTCTTGGTTTTATATATCACATATTTTTACCGCTTGTTCTAGAGAAGCCATTTTATCTTCTCTTGCCGGTATAAATTCTTGACCGATAAATCCTTTGTATCCTGTATCGTAAATAGCCTTAATAATTGGGGCATAGTTTAATTCTTGCGTCTCATCTATTTCATGTCGGCCAGGAACGCCACCCGTATGGTAATGAGAAATATATTGATAATTTTTCTTAATGGTTGCAATCACGTCGCCTTCCATAATTTGCATATGGTAGATGTCATAGAGCAATTTAAACTTATTGGATCCTACCATTTCGCATAATACGGAACCCCACTCGGTATGATCGCATTGGTAATCCTTGTGATTTACCTTTGAGTTCAAAAGCTCCATGGAAATTGTCACATCATGCTTTTCAGCCGTTTTCATGATTCTTTGAAGTCCTTTTTTGCAATTTAAAAGTCCTTGCTCATCGCTAAGTCCATCTCTATTTCCGGAAAAAGTGATTAGGTTTTTAACCCCTGCTTTGGCAGCACGAGGAATTAGGTCCTCGTAGAATTCAACTAATTTATCATGATTTTGGATCTTATTAAAGAAATTGGGTAATCCCATTTTTTCTGGATATTTACCCCAACCAATCGCTGCGGTCATATCGTGTTTTTTTAGGATATCCCACTCATCCGGTCCCGTTAACTCAATCGACTGTAAACCGATTTTTTTTGCGTTTACAACTAGTTCTTCAAAAGGAATTTTATCATAACACCATCTGCAAGCAGAATGGTTAACCTTTCCTTTTAAATCGGCGCCAACTTGCTTGTCGGCCTCCTTAAAGCGGTGTTCCATCGAGGTGCCTAAAAAACCGATTCCAGCGAGTCCGGCTGAATTTTTCAATAGGTCTCTTCGACTCATGTCATTTTTCATAGGTTTAGTTTTATGTGTTTCTAATTTTAATTTTTCCAAATACCCAATAAAGTAGCTGTGTCTTGCGCCATTTTGGTATTATATTTTCTGGCTATTTTTTTATATCTAAATAGGTCAATAATGGTTCCAATCAAAAGAAAACCTCCCGTAAAAAAATACAGAAGACCTAGGCCAATTCGATCAGTGATAAATCGATGTAAACCAGCAAACCCTAAAAAACCGGCCAATATACAAACTAATATAAGGCTGGCATCTCTTCGCTTATTAAGATAGATAGTCGCAAATTGTGCTTGTTGGCCTTCATCTAAACCATCCAATATTGCTTTAATCGAGCCTGATTCTTCAGCATCTAAATCAGAGAAAAGTGGAATCAAGTTTGAATTCATTTAGGGTTTTATAAAATATTGGTCAGTAATTTTAACACAAAATTTTCGCTTATGCTAAATAACATATTTGGAAAAATTCCTAAAGCAATAGTGATCACACCTAGTGAGTACAAACTCAGGGTTTCTGTTAGGCTTAAATCGTTCATCGCCCATGTAGCGTTTAAGGTATAGTGCTTGCCTAAAAAAACCTTTTGGAATGTCCACAATAAATATCCAGCTCCTAATAAAATCCCTAAAGCACCTAAAATGGGATAGATTGGCATTAATAATGGGCTAGTAAATGATCCCATTAAACTGAAGAATTCGCCGATAAACCCTGAAAATCCGGGTAGACCCAAAGAGGCAAAAATAGCTACTCCTGAAATGAGGGTGAAAACAGGCATTTTGCTAGCAAGGCCTGAGTAGCTGTCGATATCTCGGTTGCCCGTTCGGCTATATAAAACGCCCGCCATTAAAAATAACATGGCTGATAAAATACCATGAGAAACCAATTGGAATATAGCCCCTTGCCAACCTTCTACATTGAAAGCGGCGATTCCCAACAACACAAATCCCATGTGGGAAATGGACGAATAGGCGACCAGTTTTTTGATATCTTTCATGGCTAAGGCATTGTATGCCCCATAAATGATGGAAAGCGCGCCTAATCCAGCTAAAATTTGCGCATGGCCCATCGCCTCTTTTGGGAAAAATGGGATAGCCATTCTAAGCCAACCATAAGCCCCTATCTTCAATAGAATCCCGGCCAATAGAACAGAAATAGGAGTGGGTGCTTCTACGTGGGCATCTGGAAGCCACGTATGCAACGGAACAAGGGGTAATTTAATCGCAAAACCGACAAATAATAACCAGAATCCCCATTCTCTACCACTTAGCCCACTGAGCAACCAACCTGAATTGGGGCTGAATATGCTAGTCGGCATGCAATTATTTACATCGCTCATTGCTTGAATATCAAAACTATGCACGATTTGCCTCATTGGAATTTCCTGCAAGGCCAATGATTTTTGAATGGCAAATAGCTCTTCGATCGTAAAGCTTTGTCCTTCTTGAATCGCTCCTGTCAATAAGGCCGTTTCATACGGATCAATGTAGGCAATGCTAATTCCCAACATAATAATTAGGATAAATAGAGATCCTACGAGGGTATAAATAAAAAATTTTAAGGAGGCATAATTTCGGTTTGGCCCACCCCAAATTCCAATCAAAAAATACATGGGCAATAGCATGAACTCGAAAAAAACATAAAAAAGAAACATGTCTTTCGCTAAAAAACAGCCAATCAATGATGCGTTTAACAATAATACCAAACCATAATAAGCGTTAAATTTCTCTTTAATTTCTGTCGAATTCCATAGGGCTACAAATGTAATCAAGGATGTTAGTGCTAATAATGGAAGGCTAAGTCCATCGACTCCCAAGGAATATTTGGCACTAAATTGACCCAGACTGCCTAAGGATAAATGAATCCAATTCTTTGATTCCTGAAACTGAAATGAAGTGGCGTTTAGGTCAAACTTTGTGAATAAATAAATCAATAGGCTTATTTGAATTCCTGAAAAAAGAATCGCTATGCTCCGAATGTATTTTTTAATTACCCCGAATCCGATGAATATCGAGCCCAACAATGGGATTAGAATTAGCAGTGATAAGATCGATTCAATCATCCTCTTTGTAAAATTGTAAAAAGTAAAAATAGCCCAAATGTAACAAAAACCAATATCCAATAGCTTTGAACTTTGCCGGATTGCCAACGGCCTAAACCAGCGCCCATCCATTGGCTTAATTTCGAAATGCCCCCCACCAAGATTCCATCCACGATCCAATGGTCAATCCAGGCAATTAAATGTGCGATAATGACTTGTGCTCGAGCTAGTTTGTTCACAAACCGATCATAAACTTGTACTTCAATCCAGCGAACCATTGCGCTTTTTAAAAAGATTAATTTGAAAAGGGAAGGCCAGAAAATGGATAAAAATTGGACATTCGTTTTGGGAATCCAATGCCTCGTTAAGTAGGTTAAAAAGATTCCTAGGATCCAGGTTGACACTGTAATCCAATACCAAACGTCTGGCACGTGAAAGGACTGTAAATCAAAATAGCGTAAAAATTCAGATTCCTCTGCATGTAGCGGATTTAAATTCACTAGGATGGAAAGGCTTAAAATAGCTAATAGGGCAATTGGGATAATTTGCAATCCATGGTTTCTAGCTGTTTCTCTCGGGTTTTGTTCCCTAGAATCCCCTAAGAAAATCAAGTAAAAAAGCCGAGATGCGTAGAAAGAGGTCAGGACCATACCGATACTTAGCGCACCCAAAAGGACAAAATAATAGGTCGAAAAAGGGCTATTTTCAGCCGATGCCCATAAAAATCCAGCTATATTTTCTTTGGTATAAAATCCACTCGTCAACGGAATTCCCATCATCCCCGCACTGAAAATCAAAAAGGCGAGGCAGGTAATTGGGATTTGTTTTCTTAAACCACCCATGTGATTTAAGTTTTGATGATGCACAAAATGAATGATGGAACCTGCGGATAAAAATAGTCCTGCCTTAAATATTCCGTGCACCCATAAATGAAACATCGATGCGTCGGAACCCATTCCCATCCACATAAGTCCTAATTGAGATATCGTAGAATAGGCGAGAATTTTTTTAATGTCATTTTGAAAAATAGCCAAAATTCCTGCTGAAATAAGCGATATAGCACCGATACCTGCCATAAACAAATGTACTGATTCACCAAAAAATGGGAACATGCGGATGCCTAAAAATACACCTGCGGCGACCATTGTTGCCGCGTGAATTAACGCTGAGGCAGGAGTAGGTCCTTCCATGGCATCTGGCAACCAAGACATGAATGGAAATTGGGCCGATTTCCCCATGGCACCAATCAATAGAGCTATGCCGATCCATGTGGGCGCAATATCTAAAGCCATCGGGTCCATGGCAGAAAAATACGTAGTTTGGAAATGAGAACTAAGGCCTACAAGTCCAAAAATTAAGGCAATATCGGCGAATCGATTAATTAAAAAGGCTTTTTTGGCTGCTTTTATGGCTTCTGGTTTTTGGTGCCAAAAGCTAATTAACAAATAAGAAAAGGCGCCTACTAATTCCCAAGAACCATAAAAAACATAAATTTGGTCTGAAAAAATGAGGCAAATCATTGCGCCAACGAAGCCATGTAAGTAAGCATAATAACGGCCTATATTCGCATCTTTTTCCATGTAAGATTTGGAAAAAATTTGGACGAATAAACCCACGATGCTGACCAAAATTGCGATAAGTTTGGCTGAGGAGTTAACCCAAAAACTTGCAAAATAACTTACACGCCCCATGTTAATCCATGGATAGCCAATTTTTAAATTTTGACCCGATAAGTCATATATGAAATAACAGGTGAGTGCTGCGAAAATGAAAGAAAGTGAGATGGAAATACTGGCAATGTGTTTTTTCGCTTTATGGGCGAATAGTCCAACCAAAAGCGCTGAGATCCAAGGGAGTAGCAGGAGGCCAATAAATTGGAAATTTATTTCCACGTATTATTTTTTTTGCAAATATAAACTAATCTAGTGATTCTATAGAGAATTAGCCGCGATTATCCCCCACTAACTGGTGGAATTAAGGCAATTTCCATATTTTCTTCCACCATAAATTCCGGTTTTGGGAAATGATGATCTACCGCAATTCTCAGGGAAGGTAAATTTTCCAATGCTGGATATTTTTTTTTAAGCGATTTCAATAATTGGCCTGAAGTCAATAATCCATCATTTTGATGCTCAATCATTTCATTGCCCAGTAAATCACGGCAAATTCCAAAGAGGAGAATTTTGTAGTTTGGCATTCGATTGAGGTCAATTTTGTACCTTTGTTTTCTAGTACAAATATATTGGATAATTCACAAAGCTTAAAGTCTAATTTACCGCTTCTTTTTGACAATCATGGTCGGGAGATGAGTTATTTGCGTTTAGCCGTTACGGATCGATGCAATTTAAGGTGCACCTACTGCATGCCTGCGGAAGGGATTGCCTACTTGCCCGAAAAGAAATTATTGTCTTGGGAGGAAATGCTCCGAATTGTTCAAGTGCTAAATCACTTAGGGATAAGAAAAGTTCGGATTACAGGTGGCGAACCTTTTGTTCGACCTGGGTTGATGGATTTTTTACAAGAATTAGCCAAGATTGAAAATCTTGAAATTTGCCTGACGACCAACGGTGTTTTGCTCGAAAATCACCTGGATTCTTTGCAAAACTTAGGAATTAAGAATGTGAATTTAAGTTTGGATTCATTGGATTCTGAGCGTTTTTTTAAAATTACTCGGAGAAATGATTTTGACCAAGTATACCGAAATTTGATGCGTATGATTGAGGCTAGTTTCATCGTGAAATTAAATGCCGTGGTCATGCATGGCATGAATGAAACTGACATTTTACCCTTGGTCAATTTTACAAAGCATCACCCCGTTTCAGTACGTTTCATTGAGGAAATGCCATTTAATGGATCCGGATTAGTCGAGGAGAAATTATTTTGGGATTATCGAAGGATACTGTCCCATATAAAAACTGAATTTCCCGACATC
>CAIZMB010000065.1 GCA_903933935.1 uncultured Cytophagaceae bacterium | reverse complement strand
TATCGCGTCTCTACTCTACGGTAAGAGCATCCAAATCGATTCCATTCGTTCGAACGTAAAAACGCCAAGTCAGTAAAATAGAAGAACAGATTAGGCTAGCCGTTAATCCGATCCAAATACCTTCCGCCCCTTGGCCTAGAAATATGCCTAAGTAATAACTCAACGGAATACCCACACCCCAATAGGAAAAAATGGTTATCAATGTTGGGAATTTTACATCCTGTAATCCTCTCAATAAGCCCAAAGAAACCGCTTGTACCCCGTCAAATAATTGGAATACCGCTCCCCAAATAACTAATTGGACGGCGATAGTGACTACGGCAATTTCTTTGGTGTAAGAAGTGACAAAAAATTCTCGGCCAAAAAACATAACCAATGCACAGATGCCCATGAACACAAGGGATAGAAATAAGGCGGCATTTCCAGACACATAAATACCCGGTTTACTTTTATTTCCGATATCTTCCCCCACCAAAATTCCTCCTGCCGCCGCGATTCCCGTGGCTGCCATATAGGTAAGTGATGCCATATTAATCGCAACAATATGAGCAGCCTGTGACGTAATGGATATCCAACCCATCATGACCACAGCCATCCCGAAGGTGGCAATCTCGAAAAAGCCTTGAAATCCACTGGGTACGCCAACTTTCAAAATCGTTTTTTCCAGAATCCAAGGAGTATGATGTGCATGTTCTTTAGCTAAATAGGGTTTAAACTCTTTCCGAGTAAAAATATATATAGCCAAACTAGCTGCCATAAAAATCCGAGCCATTAAGGTCGCGATTCCTGCACCCATTAATCCTAAGGCTGGTATGGGTCCATAACCATTGATCAAAATGCTATTCCAAAGTACATTTAACAAAAGCGCAATTAAGGTAATGGTCATCGCGATCCTAGGTTTTTGCAGTCCATCCGTCAGTGTTTTTAACGCTGAAAAGATGAAAATGGGAATCACAGATGCCGTAATCAAAGCTAAAAAAGGGAGTGTCAGTTTTTTGTTGATGGCTGTTTGCCCAAACAAATCGTAATTAAGGCCTATGATCCCTAAAATGATAATAGTGATGACTGCTAGAAATAATGCAACACGCAAACTAGCCCTAAGCAAATTCCCGCATTCGGGCAAATCACCTTCTGCGGCGGCTTTGGAAACCATGGGGGAAACGATGTTCATGCAAATTAAACCCACCACAGCGATTGTGAAAAATATAGAACCTGCCATTCCTGATGCTCCTAGGCTTTCCGCCGCCAGAAATTTCATTCGGCCTACCTGGATTGTATCCGCTAAACCCATGAGCATGATGCCCAACTGCCCTATGATGATGGGCAATGACAGTTTAATCGTCTTAAAGACTTTTTCAGAAAATGTGGCTAATACCATACGTTAAATTCGGATGATCTCAGCACCAATCGAATTAAGTCGGGTATCGATATTTTGATATCCACGATCTATTTGTTCGATATTATCGATGATGGAGGTTCCAGTGGCCGACATCGCTGCGATCAACAAGGAAACTCCCGCACGAATATCAGGTGAGGACATCCGAATTCCTTTTAAGGTTTGTTTCCGATCAAATCCGACCACGGTCGCACGGTGAGGATCACATAAAATGATTTGTGCTCCCATTTCGATCAAGCGATCCACAAAAAACAAGCGTGACTCAAACATTTTTTGATGAATCAAAACGGTTCCTTTCGCTTGGATAGCCGTCACTAATATGATCGAAAGTAAATCGGGGGTAAATCCTGGCCATGGATGATCCGAAATGGTCAACATAGACCCGTCGATAAAATTTTCTAATTCATAATGTTCTTGAGACGGGATGTAAATATCATCTCCTCTAAATTCCATCTGAATCCCTAATTTTTTAAATACATCTGGAATGATGCCCAATTCAGCTATTTGGCAATTCTTAATCGTGATCTCCGATTGTGTCATGACCGCCATTCCGATGAACGAGCCGATCTCAATCATGTCCGGCAACATCGTATGTTCGGTGCCATGAAGCACATCAACACCCTCAATCGTCAGTAAATTAGACCCAATACCAGAAATCTTGGCCCCCATTCGGTTCAGCATTTTACTTAATTGCTGAATGTAAGGTTCGCAAGCCGCGTGGTAAATCGTTGTAGTTCCTTTGGCCAAAACTGCCGCCATTAAAATATTAGCTGTTCCTGTTACAGAAGCTTCATCTAATAACATGTAAGCACCCTGCAAAGACGATGCATCCACTTCATAATTACCTCCATCTTCTGGACTGTAATTAAATTTTGCACCTAGCTTCATAAAGCCAAAAAAGTGCGTATCCAAACGTCTTCTGCCTATTTTATCCCCTCCTGGAGAAGGAATTCGGCCTTTTTTGAAGCGAGCTAACGTTGGGCCTAATAACATCACGGAACCTCTAAGGGCAGCCGCTTTTTTCTTATAAGTATCTGATTCTAAGTAATCGATGTTCACTTGAGAGGCATCAAACTCAATACTCGACTCGCTTAATCGGCGCGTCCGCACACCCATATCTCCTAATAAATCAATCAATTGATTGACGTCTCGGATGTTCGGAATATTGTGAATAGTGACCGGCTCGGCGGTTAATACCACCGCGCATAAAATTTGCAAAGCCTCGTTTTTAGCTCCTTGGGGAGTAATTTCTCCCTTTAACCGCTTTCCTCCCGTTACTTTAAATGATGCCATAAATTATTTTTTTCGAAAATTATTGTTTCGATTATTGTTGTTATTACTTCTGAAGTTATTTTTCCGGTAATTATTATTATTCCGGTTGTTGTTATTGCTATTCGGATATTCCGGAGCGTTATAGGCATTTCGCGCATTATTAGCGACGCGTGCATGGCCTAAACCTTCTTGCGATAATTCATCCACGATAGTTCCTAGTAAATTTTCAGACATATCTTTGATGTTTTGCCAAATCACGGAATCATCCACGGAATCTTTATTCCAAGTCACATAAAATCCTTTCATTAATCGGGCTATGTACGCAACTAAGATTTTCTTGTCTTCTAGTTTTTCTTCCGCAATGGCACGTAGAATAAGTAACTCCACGTTCCTTCCATAATGTTTGAATTTCAGGTTGTGCTGATTATAAGAAACTTTTCTAGGCGCCTTTCCTAATGATTCAGGTGATGGGGGAGGAAATGGACCTTGGACGTCCAACTTAAAATTGGACATAATAAATAAATCATCCCACAATTTTTTGGAATAATCTTGTGTAGAATCTTTCATGTTGGGATGAATTTGCTTCATCAATTCCACCATCAAAAACGCATATTTGGTTCTTTTTTCTTCTTCGTCGATGGTCATGATATAATCCACCAATTTCTGAACGCTTGATCCGTATTCTTTCATAATAATTACCTAGAAAATGCTAGCCACATCCACAGATGAGGAAAGGAAATTAGACAAAAAACAAATATTGCCCAAATCGCCATGACTAAAACTGCGCCTGCGGCATAATCTTTTACTTTTTTTGCGATTGGGTTTATTTCTGGCGAAACTAAATCCGTTAGCTTTTCGATGGCCGTATTAATTAATTCAGCTACCCAAACCCCGGCAATCGCTAATGAAATCCACAACCATTCAATGGCTAAAAATTGCAATTTTAAACCCACGATAACAACTACGATGGTCGAAACTAAATGGATTTTGGCATTATTTTCGCTCTTAATTAAGTCGATAATTCCGTCAAAGGCAATTCCGATACTTTTGAACATTTGTTTCAACATATTAAAATTCTGCTGTTTTAGGTGTTCTAGGGAACGGAATTACGTCACGGATGTTGCTCATCCCGGTGACAAATAATACAAGTCGCTCAAAACCTAAGCCGAAACCTGAATGGGGCGCTGAGCCAAATTGGCGAGTTTGTAAATACCACCAAATCGATTCTTCTTCGATTCCCACCTCTTTCGTTCTCTGTAAAAGTTTTTCGTAATCATCCTCTCGCTGCGATCCACCAATGATTTCACCGATACCAGGAAATAAAACATCCATGGCGCGAACCGTTTTTCCATCCACTTCTTGCTTCATGTAAAAGGCTTTGATCTCTTTCGGGTAATGCGTTAAAATAACGGGTTTTTTGAAATGTTTTTCAACCAAGTAGCGCTCGTGTTCTGATTGCAAATCAATTCCCCAAGCGACAGGGTAATTGAATTTACCTTGTTTGTGGGCTTTGGACTGAAGCAATATATCGATCGCTTCTGTATAGGTCAAACGTTCAAAGGTATTCTCTGTGACAAATTTCAATTTTTCAGAAAGAGTCAATTCAGATTGCTCCTCTTTCTTCTTCATTTTCTCTTCCTCTAATAACCTTTTCTCTAGAAAAGCTATATCGTCACCACAATGATCTAACGCGTATTTAATCAAGAACTTGGTAAAATCTTCGGCCAAATTCATATTATCACTAAGTTCGAAAAATGCCATTTCAGGTTCGACCATCCAAAACTCAGCTAAGTGACGCGTCGTATTTGAATTTTCAGCTCTAAAAGTAGGCCCAAACGTATATATTTTTGATAAAGCTAAAGCGCCCAATTCACCTTCTAGTTGGCCCGAAACGGTCAAATTTGTCTCTTTTCCAAAGAAATCTTCTTTATAATCTACTTTTCCGTCTTCCGTCAGCGGCGGGTTGATGGCAGGTAATGTCGTCACTCGAAACATTTCGCCAGCGCCTTCTGCATCAGATCCAGTGATGATGGGAGTATGCAAATAGAAGAAGCCGTGGTCGTTGAAATACGTATTGATCGCAAAAGCCAGGGCATGTCGAATGCGCAAGATTGCTGAAAAAGTATTGGTTCTTGGTCTTAGGTGACCTATTTCTCTTAAAAACTCCAAGGAGTGTTTTTTCGGTTGAAGCGGATATTTTTCTGGATCAGCGACGCCATATATTTCAATGGAATTCACTTGGACTTCTACACTTTGTCCTTGTCCTTGAGAGGGAATTAAAATTCCATGAACGGCGATACAAGCTCCCGTGGTCACTAATTTCAACGTTTCCTCTGGAATGGAACCTTCATTAACAACGGCTTGAATGTTATTAATCGTAGATCCATCGTTGATGGCAATAAATGCGACGGCAGCTGAATTTCGTTTGGTACGAACCCATCCCTTTACCGTGATGGCTTGTTGGACTGCTGTTAAACCTAATATTTCTTTAATTTGCATGCGATAATAAATCAAAAGGCCCTTTAGATGGGCAATAACCCTCAAAATTACGTTAAAAAAACGGATTTTTTTTATTTATTTACGATTAAGGATTATTTTTAACATTGATTGTAAATCAGCTTATATTTGCTCCAATTAAATTGTAGATGTCAAATTTATCATTAAAACTTTCTCAGCAGCAGCGTTTATCTCCTCAGCAGATCCAATTGATCAAGTTGTTGCAGATTCCCACGGCGGAATTAGCGGCTCGGATTGAGGATGAATTGGAGGAGAATCCGGCCTTAGAGGAGGGGCCTGAAGTAAATGATTTGGATGAGCCAGCGGAAAGAGAAACGGTGGATGATTTAGAGCGGGAGGAATTGGAGATCGGGGATTATTTACAAGATGATTATTCGGGATATAAGATGGCGGGGGATTCGTATGATCCCAATGAGGAGACGAAGGAGCGCCCGATGGCAACGGTTTCGAGTGCCGAGGAATATTTGCTCATGCAGATTGGGTTTATTGTCAAAACGGAACGCGAACAATTATTAGCCCAACAAATCATTGGGTCTTTGGAAGATGATGGCTATTTAAGGCGTAATATCGAGAGCATAGTGAATGATCTGGAATTTACGATTGGCTTTATAACGAATTATGAGGAGGTGGAGGGGATCCTGAAAAAAGTGCAGGAATTGGATCCGGCTGGTATAGGAGCGAGGGATTTGCAGGAATGTTTGTCGCTGCAATTGCATCGAAGGGAAGTGGATGAGCCGGCTTATGGTTTGGCGATTAAATTGATTGATCAATATTTTGATGAGTTTTCGAAAAAACACTTTGCACAGATTCAGCAAAAATTGGGTGTCGATGATGCTTTATTAAAGCAAGCCATCAAGATTATTACGCGCTTAAACCCGAAACCGGGAGGGACGGAAGTGGGAGAGGTGGCTCCTTATTTGCAACCTGATTTCATTGTGACGGCTTTGGAAGGTAAATTAGAAATTAAATTGAATGGCAAAAATGCCCCTGAATTACGGGTGAGTCGGGCCTTTCAGGAGATGTTGCAGACCTATTCAAAAGGGGATAAGCAACAGAAGGACATTAAGGAGGCGGTGACTTTTATTAAGCATAAATTAGATTCGGCCTCATGGTTTATTCAGGCTATTCAGCAGCGTCAAGGAACTTTATTGAAAACGATGGAGGGAATTGTGAGCAAACAATATGATTTTTTTCTGACGGGTGACGATGCACAATTGAGGCCATTGAAGATGAAAGAGATTGCGGAGCTTATTGGGATGGACATTTCAACCGTCTCTAGGGTGGTGTCGGCGAAGTCGGTGCAAACGGATTTTGGAATGTTTCCTTTGAAATATTTCTTTTCGGAGGGAATCATGAATGATTCTGGGGAAGATATATCTACGAGGGAGTTAAAGAATATTTTACGGGAGATTATTGAGCAGGAACCTGCGGGTTCTCCGCATGCCGATGAAGAATTGGAGAAAATATTGGCTGAAAAAGGCTATGTGGTAAAGCGCCGCACCGTGGCAAAATACAGGGAGGCCTTGGGAATTCCAGTGGCGAGGTTGAGGAAAGGGTTTTAATCTTGTAGAGACGCGATACCTCGCGTCTAAAAAAAAAGGTATTAGGCAATAAATTTTAGCATGTTAAAATGATCAAAATATGGAATTCAACTATTTGAAATTGCATCGTTCAGGGCCTATTTGGACCATTGAATTGAATAGGCCTGAGGTGTTCAATGCATTGAATCCAGGGTTAATTCATGAGATACGTGAAGTGGCAGAATCGGCTCAAATCTCTGATTTGGTACGTGTTTTAGTCATCACGGGCTCGGGAAAAGCGTTTTGTTCAGGGGCCGATTTAAAGGCTGGGGTTACGGATCCTGATTTAGGAAATGTGTTGCGCGCCACCTATAACCCGATGATATTGGCATTGCGTGGATTAAATAAGCCTGTGATTGGCGCGATCAATGGGGTAGCGGCGGGTGCGGGTTGCAGTTTAGCTTTGGCTTGTGATTATTTAATTGCCAAAGAAGGAGCGTACTTTTCTGAATTGTTTATACAAATAGGCTTGGCGATGGATGCGGGTAGTACTGCATTTTTAATGCAATCGCTTGGATACCATAAAGCATTTGAGTTGGCCAGCACGGGAAAGCGCGTTTCCGCTTCGGAAGCAAAAGAAATTGGTTTTGTGGCGGAGGTTATCAGTGAAGAAGCATGGAATGGCCGAGTGGATTCATTGGCGAAGGAATTTGCCGAAAAGCCTACCTTGGCTATCGGGCTGATGAAACAGTCTTTGCAAAAAGCGCAAAACCAGGAATTGGGGGATGTTTTAGAGTCGGAGGCCAACGCTCAGTCGGTGGCTGGACGTTCCGCTGATTTTTCAGAAGGAGTCATGTCTTTCATACAGAAAAGGGCTCCTAAATTTACTGGGAAATAAAGATTTTTGAATTTTTTGGGCGAAGCCTTTTCAAATTGCCTAAGAAATTTTACCTTTGCAGTCCCTTAGGGGTATTGGTTGCGTAGCTCAATTGGATAGAGCATCTCACTACGGATGAGAAGGTTTGGGGTTCGAATCCCTACGCGATCACTAGATTTTAAATTAAATGCCTGTAAATCATGGATTTGCAGGCATTTTTTTATGGGCAATGAATTGAATAAAGGTCAGAGGAAAGGTTTTGGTAGAGTATGTTTTAATTCGGGATCAATCTTAAGATTGTGAATAAGTCAACAATGGCGATAAACCTTTATTGATTAGTTTTTAATTTTCGTTTATTAATGTATTCTTTGAATTCTACGAATGACATTCCCTGTGTTTCTTTTGAGATTTTTTCTTTCTCTGCTCTAAAGAACTTAACTGTGTCAAATTCTTTTTCTGGTATTGTTTCGTTAGTTTTCATTACCTTCTTTCTCATATCCTTCATAATAATAGGACTGCTCAATTCCTTTAAAAATAACTTCTCTATTATTTATTTCGTCAGTTAGGTTTTGACTTAATAAAGTCCTTAATTCCAACCCATTAATAGGGCTTCTTTCCATAGCTTGTAAGTACAATGACTTATCTACAAATTGCCAATTCACTAATTTTTTAAGTCTAGTTTTTAAAATCATATCGAGCCAAATACGCATTGTTCTCCCATTGCCCTCCATAAAAGGATGAGCTATATTCATTTCAATATATTTTGCGATAATTTCTTCGAAGTTGCTCTCTGGCATTTGCTCAATTTTGACCAAAATTTCGTTTATATATATAGCGTTTGCAAATCTAAAACCGCCTTTCGAGATGTTGTGCGTGCGTACTTTTCCGGCAAAATCGTATAAATCATTAAAAAGATATTCATGTATCTCCATAAGACCTTGGGTGGTTCCTACTTCGATTTTGTCAATATCATTTGATTCGAACAAACGATATGCATTTTCTAAACTATTTTTATCAATATTTTTCATATAATGACAGATCTACAAATCAGTTAATTCAGTTCCAAAAATACTCAAATTGTTGATCATTTAGTTAAAAGAGTTTAATTATCATGCATTCAATCGGATTGATTTGCCTGTATTCTACGCTTGTCGCTAAACGCTGATAATCAAAAGGAAATTTGTTAATTCTTCTATTTTGATTCCATAACTTTAATGAGGTAGCCCAGCAAATAGACGCGAGGTATCGCGTCTCTACAGGAATTGGGAATTAAGACGCGAGGTATCGCGTCTCTACAGGAACCCGAAATCAGACGCGAGGTATCGCGTCTCTACAGGAACCGGAAATCAGACGCGAGGTATCGCGTCTCTACTGGAACCGGAAATCAGACTCAAGGTATCGCGACTCTACTAATTGTCGTCGGTTCACATAGCAACACATTTCTCGGATCTACCTCTAGCTTCTCTGGCGCTTCTTTTAGCTTAAACGTTTGTGAATTTTGCTTTTTATTAAGACTCATTTTTAAAAGGGTAGGGGCATCGCTTCCTTTTTTATAATAAGCAATCTCAATCGGCATGTCAAAAATAACATCCCCTTTTTGAACTTGGTCTAAGGTTATTTTTAACTTTTTAGCCTTAGCATCATAAGTCCAATTCGCCTGTATTTTTGGAATAACGGGTTGGAACAACCACTGATTAAAGAATATTTTCAAATCCATTCCAGAGGCTTTTTCCATCTCAATTCTAAAATCTTCAGTCGTTGCAGATGAAACATAAAATTTGGCATAATACGATTGAATCCCTTTTTTGAAATTCGCTTCGCCCATGAGATCTCTCAGCATATGCAGGACCCAAGCACCTTTTTGATACGTAATCCCCGTAATAACTAACTCTTTCTCAGCGGTCCTCGGACTTACAATGCTGAAATCTGGCATTTTAACCAGTAAGTCTAAAACCGTTTTTTTAGCTTTCGCAATTCCCTTGGTATATTCCTCTTTGCCATATTCATTTTCAATAAAGAGCAAAGTGAAAAATGTCGCAAAGCCCTCACTCAACCAGGCATCATCCCAAGTCGTTTCCGTGATTGAATTGCCAAACCACTGGTGAGCTATTTCATGAATGACTACATTCCGAGTTCTTTCCGACCTTTTTCCAGTCACCAAATCTTCCCCATAGAAAATAGCCGATGAGCTTTCCATCCCCCCATTCACACTAGGGGTCTGGATATTGGCCAATTTCTCATAGGCAAATGGTCCCACATATTGGCTGTAAAATTCCAAAACTTTTTTGGTCGGCTCCTGGAAATCATAAAATCCCTCCTCTCTATTT
>CAIZMB010000064.1 GCA_903933935.1 uncultured Cytophagaceae bacterium | reverse complement strand
TTGGTTTTTGAAAAGCTAAGCGTTAAATTGCGGGGCTAAGCGCAAAATTATGAGAAAAATCGTTTTGATTTTTTCATGTTTATGTACCCTTGTTACCTTGAGCCCTTGGGTTGTTCGTGGACAGGACCCTACTTTGTCACAATTTTACGCGGCACCCCTATTAATTTCGCCGGCTTTTGCGGGAGTCAATCAAATTTCCAAAGTTAATTTCAATCACCGAAATCAGTGGCCTAATTTGAATGCCAATTATCAATTTTCATCCATAACGGCTGATATCAGTGTGGCTAATATTAATAGTGGATTTGGGTTTATTGCTACGACCGACAAACAATTTTCCAATTTAAAGACCACTACATTGGGACTCCAATATGCATACCATTTGACTTTGGCGGAAGAAAGTTCCGTTTCATTTGGTATGGAGGGGGCTTATGTGAACAAAGGAATTGATTATTCGAGTTTGGTGTTTGGGGACCAAGTAAGTTCCTTGGTCAGTGGGGGGAGTTTGGGAACGTCAACGGATCCAATATTGAGCCAATTTAAACCCAATGTAAATTATGTAGATTTATCGGCGGGGGCTTTATTTAATTTAAAAAACACTTGGCTAGGGGTTTCGGCGCATCACTTAAATGCTCCAAATAAGTCCTTGATCAGTGGTAGCAATGATATTTTACAGACTAAATATAGTGTTCAATTAGGAACGAAAATTTTATTTGAGGATTCCTATTATGAGCAAAATTCCGCGAGTGAGCGAAATAGGGAAAAGAGTATAAGTCCAGTGATGCATTATAAACATCAGGGATCCTTTGATCAAATGGATTTGGGGGCTTATTTGACTTTATCGCCATTAGTCATAGGCGCTTGGTATCGAGGAATTCCTTTGAAGAATAGCCGTAATGCTTCGGCAAGAGAGGCTTTTGTTGCTTTGTTGGGATACAGACAAGACAATTTTTCCATTGGCTATTCGTATGACATGACCATTTCAAATTTAGGATTACCCTCTGGGGGGGCGCATGAAATATCGATTGCCTACTTATTTGACTTAGACATATCGATCAAAAAGCCATACTTAAAAATCAAGCGTTCATTATCCTGCCCTAAATTTTAAAACGTGTAGCCTTAGAATAAATAGTTGGCCCCCGAAATAGAGACAATAACAAAAAAATTATTAATTTTACTATTATTTTTTACCCATTTATGAATAATATGAAATTTTCGAATAGCGTTATACGTACTATATTCCTTTCCCTTGTTTTAATGTTTACCCTCTTGGCTAATGTATCCATAGCACAAACTAATGCACCCAAGAGAAACGTAGGTGATTTAACGGATGACGAAATTACTTTATTTTTAGAAAGGGCACAGTCGAGCGGGATGACAGAAATGCAAATCGAAAAAGCAGCTAAGGCCCAAGGATATACACCGTCAGATATTGCAAAAATTAGGGGTAGGATCGCAAGCACACAAACAGCTGGAGATATTTCAGTCAATGGTGGGGACGAAGAAATAGCTAATTCAAATGATCCCTATGATAAAAACAACGCGAAAGATGATGATGGTAGTAGAACAACTAAAGGTAAATTAAGCAACAAGAAAAAAACGAATCCAATCATTGGAAAAAATAATTTAGGTAAAATTAATTTATTCAATCAGGAAGAGAATTCGAATGGTGTAATTCAAAATAACGCATTAAAATTATATGATGAATTTGGGAATGAAAAAGAGATTCCTTTAACCTTAGAAGAAAGAAAATTATTAATACTTCCATTAGATATTTACAATGATAGTTTGGTTAAAGAATACAAAGCATTGCAATTGCGTTTATCAAGGAGTTTAGAAAAAACGATTTTTGGTTCAAGTTTATTTAATAATGAAAAATTAACATTTGAGCCTGACTTAAGAATTGCTACACCTAAAAGTTATCAAATTGGTCCTGATGATGAATTAAATATTCATATTTATGGCGATGTTTTAGATAACTTCAAAGTCAAAGTGAGTCCAGAAGGAACAGTTAAAATTCTGAATCTTGGACCTATATACATTAATGGTTTGACCGTTGATGTGGCTTCGGATAGAATTATTAGTCGCTTACGCCAATTATATCAAGGCTTAAATAAACCAGGAAGTGGGTCGTCTGCCCAGGTTACCTTAGGTAGCGTAAGAAGTATCAAAGTTGTTCTTACCGGTGAGGTTAAATTCCCAGGAACCTATACTGTTTCCTCATTAGCCACCGTATTTAATGCTTTATATGTTGCGGGAGGTCCTAGCGAAAATGGTTCTTATCGAAACATTAAGGTTATCAGAGGAAATAAAATTATTAGAACTTTAGACCTTTACGACTTCTTATTACGAGCAGATCAAAAAGATAATATTCATCTTCAAGACCAGGATATCATCCGCATTGCAGATTATGAAAATAGGATTGAGATGACTGGGGAAGTAAAGAGACCTATGATTTTTGAATCCATTAAAGGAGAAACATTCAAAGATGTATTAAGGTTTGCGGGTGGATTTACTGAAAAGGCATACACGTATACAATTAATGTTCGTAGAAACACTTCTAGAGAATTGAAGCTCTTGAATATTACGCAAGAAGAAGTGTCAACGTTCTTGCCCCAAAATGGTGATAAATATTCAGTTGGAACCATTATTGAACGATTTGAGAATAAAGTAGAAATAGAAGGTGCTATTTTCCGTCCTGGAATGTATGCGCTGGAAAATGGTTTGAATAGTGTTAAAGAACTAATTAAAAAAGCAGAAGGTTTAAGAGAAGATGCTTTTTTAGGAAGGGCTAGTTTGACCAGAAGAAAAGAGAATTTTGACCCTGAAATCCTATCCATCGATTTAGGAAAAATCATGCGGGGGGAAAGCCCCGACATCACTCTACAGCGAGAAGATAACCTGAAGGTCTTTTCAATTTCCAATTTACGAGAGAAAAGATTTGTAAATATCTTGGGAGAAGTAAATGAACCTGGTGAATTTGAGTTTAAGGATGGTATGAGAGTTGGGGATTTGATATTGCTCGCGAAAGGATTTAAAGAGTCGGCTAGTTTTGCCAATTTAGAATTAGCCCGTAGAATTATCAACCATGGAAATGGGGAGATTTTAACCAATAAAATTGAAATTATCACCTTTGAAGTGGATGGAAGCTTGAAATTAAGTAATGAAGGAAGCCAATTGACGTTAAAGCCATTCGACATTATTTCCATCCGAAGAGCACCTAACTATGAGGAACAGAGATCTGTTAAATTGATCGGTATGGTTAATTACCCAGGAAGTTATGCGATTCAAAATAACAAACAGAAAATTTCAGATATTTTATTGAGAGCCGGTGGATTAAGAGCTGAAGGTTATTTAGAAGGAGCTAAATTGATTCGTGATTCAACGACAGTCGGCGTGAATTTAAAAGAGATTCTTAAAAATCCTGAATCACAAGAAAATCTGCAATTGATGGCGGGTGATGAACTAATCATTCCTCGATTATTGCAAACAATTAAATTAACCGGTGCCATTCAAAATCCAGTAGCTGTATCCTACAAAGAAGGTTTTACGCTTAGAGATTACATTGCGGAGGCGGGAGGTTACTCCGACAATGCGGATAAAAAGAAAACTTATGTAACATATGCAAATGGAATTTCGAATCAAATTAGGAGGTTCTTGATTTTCAAGAAAAATCCATTAATCAGTCCTGGGGCAGAAATTGTAGTTCCTGTAAATTCAGCAGGGGCTAAAAAAGGCTTAACAGCAGCAGAGGCGATAGGCTTGACATCAAGCTTAGTATCAGTATCCTTTGCGATTTTAACTTTAGTTAATAATTTACCAAAATAATTCCCATGTCAAATTCTGAAAATAACAGGCCGAACAGCATTGAAGACAGTGGCGAAATTTCAATTAATTTTGGTGAAATATTTCGTGCCCTCAATAAATTTAAATTAACCATTGCCTTAATCGCTTTGGTATTTGGAAGTATAGGTGCCATTTATTCATTAACACTAAATAATGAATATTCATCTGTGGTGAAATTATTGCCAGAGGCAAATCAGGCCAATAATCAATCTGCAAATTTGGGAGGTTTGGCAGGATTAGCAGGACTAGCCGGGATAAATATTGGTGGGGCAAACTCAAATATGGACATTATTAATCCAAGCCTTTACCCAAATCTTGTTGAGAGTTCCCCTTTCTTATTAGAGCTAATTAAATCCAAAATATATAACCCGAATTTAAAAAAGTGGCAGACCATTTTAGATTATTTGAATGAGAAAAATGAGAATGCGCCATTGAATTTCTCGAAAATCCTATCAGGAGAAGAAAAAATCACTCAAACAAAAATTACCCCATCTGTTAAATCAAAAATCGGATTTGAACCCGATTTATTGACAATGTCTGATAGAGAAGCTTCAGCCATTGGACTACTAAAAGCAGCGATCAAAATTGAGACCGACAAAAAATCGCCTGCTATATTGATTTCTGCAAAAATGTCAAATCCCATTATAGCAGCAAATATGACGAGTATCGTGCAGGCCCAACTAACCAAATATGTGATTAGCTATCGAACCGAGAAAGCAAATAAAGAGATGCGTTTTTTACAAGAAAGACAAGATGAAGCAAGAAAACGATACGATCAGTCATTGTTTACCCTATCCAATTATAAAGATCAAAATAGAAATCCATTCTTAAATGTAGCGAAGGACCAAGAGAAGAAATTGCAATATGAAGTGGATTTATCGTTTAGCATTTATTCGACATTAACGACTCAATTAAACGAAGTTAAAATTCGAATTCAAAAAGAAACTCCGCTATTCAAGGTCCTTGAGCCAGCGCAGGTGAATTACGGAAAAAGTAGCCCAAATCGCTTGTTGATCACGGTTGGATTCATCCTTTTTGGTTTATTTTTAGTGTTAATTTATGTCTTCTTTAAATCAGTGACCTCAAAGGAACTGTTAAGCTAAGAATTCAATAACCTCTGTTAATATCTTTTTCAAAAGTCGATTTTTTTTCAACTTATTTTAGGACGGGACAACAACATAAAAAAGGCCAAATCATCGATTTGGCCTTTTCATTTTATATCGTTAATCTTTATTTCAATGTACGTTTCACTTCCTTCATTTCGTAGCACTCTAAATTATCTCCCACCTCTAAATCATTGAAGTTCTTCACAGACAAACCACACTCATAACCAAATTTGACTTCCTGCACATCATCCTTAAATCTCTTCAAGGCAGATATCTCTCCTTCGTGGATAACCACAAAATCACGAATCACCCTAATTTTATGTGCACGCTTAACTGTACCATCTAAGATATAACATCCAGCCACAGTACCAATTTTCGTGATTTTAAATACATCCCTCACCTCAATATTGGATGTGATGACCTCCTCGAACGTTGGCGCCAACATACCCTCCATCGCGGCCTTGATTTCATCAATAGCCTGATAAATAATGGAATAATTACGTATTTCAATTTGCTCATTCTCAGCTAATCTCCTAGCATTTTGAGAAGGACGAACTTGGAATGCAATGATCACCGCATCCGATGTTGACGCTAACGCCACATCTGACTCAGAAACCTGTCCCACTCCTTTATGAATAATTCGAACTTGGACTTCCTCCGTCGACAACTTCATCAACGAATCTGACAAGGCCTCCACGGAACCATCCACGTCACCTTTTACGATTACGTTTAATTCCCTAAAAGTACCGATTGCCTTCCGACGACCAATCTCCTCTAAAGTTATATGCTTACGTGTACGCAAGGTTTGCTCACGTAAAATCTGCTCTCTTTTATTGGCAATCTCACGTGCCTCACGCTCATTTTCTAAACACAATAATTTGTCTCCAGCTTGTGGCGCTCCATTCAAACCTAATACTTGGACTGGCGTCGAAGGACCCGCCTTCTTAATTTTTTGGCCATAATGATCAAACATCGCTTTTACACGACCATAATTATCACCCGCCAACATCATATCACCTATTTTCAAAGTACCCGCCTGAATCAACAAAGTAGTCACATATCCACGACCCTTATCTAATTCTGCCTCAATCACTGTGCCGACTCCCTTTTTATTTGGGTTAGCAGTTAACTCAAGCAATTCAGCTTCTAATAATACCTTTTCCAACAAATCATTAATACCTAATCCAGATTTAGATGAAATTTCTTGACTTTGGTATTTTCCACCCCAGTCTTCCACCAACATATTCATGGCCGCCAACTCCTCACGTACCTTGTCCGTATTAGCCCCGTCCTTATCCACTTTAGAAAAAGCAAAAATGATCGGAACCCCAGCCACCATCGCATGATTAATTGCCTCCTTCGTTTGTGGCATGACCGAATCATCCGCCGCAATTACAATGATAACAATATCCGTAACCTTAGCCCCACGCGCACGCATGGCTGTAAAAGCCTCGTGACCTGGTGTATCTAAAAACGTAACTTTTTTCCCTGAATCAGTCTCCACGGAGTAAGCACCAATATGTTGGGTGATCCCTCCAGCCTCTCCAGCCGCTACTTTTGCTCTTCTGATGTAATCCAACAAAGATGTCTTACCGTGGTCAACGTGTCCCATGATGGTGACAATCGGCGCACGTGGCAATAAATCTTCAGGGGAATCTTCCACTTCCACTTCCACTGCATCAATCTCCTCTTCCGCAGACACAAAACTTACCTCAAAACCAAATTCATCCGCAATGACCGTAATAGCCTCCGCATCCAAACGCTGGTTGATCGACACAAACATACCCAAACTCATACACGTCGAAATCACCTCATTCACTGATACATCCATCAATGAAGCCAAGTCACTTGCCGAAATAAATTCAGTTACTTTTAAAACTTTTGCCTCTTCATCCTCAGCCATCAAACGCGCCTCCTCTGCCTCTGCACGACCTTTACGCTTCTCTTTTCTCTTCTCAGCACCAAAACTTTGCTTCGCCGACGCGCCTTGTAGACGTGCCATCGTAGCCTTAATTTGCTCCTGAATATCTTTGTCGGACAACTCCTCTTTAGAAAGAGGCTTAGCTCCCGGAGCAGCTACAGCTGGTTTTTTACCAAAATCTTTTCCCTTATTCTGAGTGTTTCCACCTGCAGGTGCAGGACGATTTCCTCCATCATTAGCTAATGGTTTTTTCTCCTCCTTAATAATTCGCTTACGCTTATGCTTATGCCCACCACCTGAACGATCATTTTCAACCGGCAATTCAATTTTACCTAAAACGGTTAAACCTCGTAAAGTCTCTCCTCTCGCTTCAATTAATTGGATATCAAGTATTTCTGGCTCAGCTACAACAGGGTCGATCGTTGGGGCAACTTCCTTCACTGGCTCCTCAACCACCTTATCGACAATCGCTTCTACAGGATTTTCAACTGGGTCTGGCTCAGATTTTTTCACCTCAGCCACTGGCTTAGGCGCCACCGGATGTCCCTTTTTATCTAATTCTATTTTTCCTAAAACTTTTAAACCTATTGGTTTCTCTACCTCTTTAGGTTTCTCGACCACAGGAGCCTCGACCTTAGGAGCCTCAACAACGGGAATTTCCACAAAGGCTTCTACCGCGACAGGAGCAGGCGCCGGTTCAGGCTTTTTCTCCTCAACAATAGGCTCAGGAACCTTCTCAATGATCGGTTCTGCTACCGGAATTTCGGCAACTACCTCCACAGGCTTTACTACCTCTCGAGTTTCCAAAAGTTGGTTAGCGCCAAATTCATTGGCCAATAAAGTCAATTGCTCGAAATTTAATTTCGCATTCGGATTGTTGTCGACTTTATGGCCCTTAGCAGAAAGAAACTGAAGGATCGTAGACGTTCCCACGTTTATTTGTTTTGCTACAAGGCTTAACCGCATTGTCTTTTCTTCTGCCATAAAAAATTAAAATACTATGTAATAAATCTAATTTAATCTAAAACCTATTCAAACTCAGAACGCAAAATAGATAAAATATCCTCAATCGTCTCTTCCTCTAATTCTGTTCTACGCTCTAATTCTTCTTTAGATAAAGCTAATACTTGCTTAGCCGTATCCAAACCAATTTTATGAAGCTCCGCTAATACCCAAGCCTCAATCTCATTTGAGAATTCCGACAATTCAACATCCTCATCATCCAACTCATCCTTAGGCACATCACGGAAGACATCTATTTCATAACCGACTAATTTACCGGCCAACTTAATGTTTTGTCCCCCACGACCAATCGCCATGGACACTTGGTCAGAATTCAAAAATACGGAAATACGTCGGCGCTCCTTGTCAATCGTCATCGAATTCAACTTCGCAGGACTTAATGTACGAGCAACCAACAACTCTAAATTTTCCGTAAAATTAATTACATCTATATTTTCATTCTGCAATTCACGAACAATTCCATGAATACGAGAACCTTTCATACCTACACAAGCTCCAACTGGATCAATTCGGTCATCATAAGACTCAACAGCTACTTTAGCACGCTCGCCCGGTTCACGCACAATCTTGCGAATCGAGATTGTTCCATCATAAATTTCAGGAATCTCTTGCTCAAATAAACGCTCCAAAAACACCGGGGAAATTCGAGATAATATAATTCTAGGTGTTCCATTCGCCATTTCCACTTTGTGAATAATCGCACGAATCGTCTCACCCTTTTTAAAACGATCTTTTGAAATCATCTCTGTCTTAGGCAAAATCAATTCATTGTCATCATTGTCCAACAAAATCAATTCGCGACCTAAAATTTGATATACTTCGGAAGTAACTAACTCGCCAACCAAATCCTTGTATTTGTCATACAAACTTTCCTTCTCAATATCTTTAATCTTTTGAATCAAAGTTTGACGAGCCGTTTGAACCACCCGACGACCAAAGTCCTCCAGCTTAATCAACTCAGCTACCTCTTCTCCAATTTCAAAATCTGGCTCGATTAATTTAGCCTCAGCCAATGGAATTTTATCAAAATCCCAGATGTCTTCCGAGTTATCGTCAACAATCTCACGAGTTCGCCACATCTCCAAATCACCACTCTCAGGATTGATAATGACATTAAAATTCTCATCTGATCCAAATTTCTTACGAATCATCGTTCTGAAAACTTCCTCCAAAACAGAAATCATCGTCGGTTTGTCAATGTTCTTATCTCGAGCAAAGTCCGAAAATGACGAAATTAATTCAACACTGTTCATTGCTATCTTTACGTTTTTTTATTGAAATGTTACCTGTACTTTTATTTTATCTACCGCCGCCAACGGAATCCATGAAGATTCTTTGGCAACCACTTTTTTATGCTTTACCATTTTTTCTAATAAAACTTCCACCGCCACATCCGTATAACCCATTAAAACTCCTATCACCGGATCCTCTCCTACTAACCATACTTTAATTTGCCGGCCCACATTTTTCTTAAACTGCCAGCCATGAGTCAATGGATAATCTAAACCCGGCGAAGAAACCTCTAAATTATAAGCCTCCTCAATCCATTCATTCTCCTCCATGTGATGACCCAACTTCCTGCTCAATAAAGCGCATTCTTCAATCGTCACCCCCTCCTCAGTATCCACTAATATCGAAATTAACGTTCTCCTAGCGCCTATGGTAACTTGTAAGTCAACCAAAAAAATAGGCCCTTTCCCTACATAATCATCAATCCAAACTTTAATTTTTTGATTCAAATCACTCATCTCTCTAGGGCTAGAAAACAAAAAGAGGGATTAAAACCCCTCTTCATTTCTCAAATTACAAATGCAAAGATACGTAAATATTTCAAAATACCAACAAATTATCCATTATCACCCCTTTTGCGTACAAAATGTTGATCATTTTTTAAGAAATTATTCGTTAATTGCATGTCAAAATCACAAGATTACACAAGAAAATTTTTACACTATGGCGTACGGCTTATTAAAAGGGAAACGAGGTATTATTTCAGGAGCATTAAACGAAGATTCGATTGCTTGGAAAATTGCACAAAGAGCGCATGAAGAAGGCGCAACTTTCACATTAACAAATGCTCCCCTAGCCATGCGTATGGGCGAAATCAATAAACTAGCTGAAGAAACCGGTGCCAAGATCATCGGCGCAGACGCTACGTCCATTGAGGAATTAGAAAACCTGTATGATGAATCTTTGGAATTTTTGGGTGGTCCCGTTGACTTTGTTTTGCATTCCATCGGCATGAGTACAAACATCCGAAAAGGCCGTGAATACAGCGATTTGAACTACGAATGGTTCCTAAAATCACTCGACGTTTCAGCTTTATCTTTTCATAAAATGATGCAAGTCGCTCAGAAAAAAGATGCTATTGCACAGGGAGGTTCTGTAGTAGCCCTTTCCTATATCGCAGCCCAACGATCATTCCCCGATTATACCGATATGGCGCAAGCAAAAGCCATGCTAGAATCTATTGCGCGCTCTTACGGATATCATTACGGAAAAGCCAAAGGGGTTCGAGTTAATACCGTTTCTCAATCGCCAACCAAAACAACAGCTGGAACCGGAATTAGTGGTTTCAATGCTTTTTATGAATATGCAAACCAAATGTCACCCTTAGGAAACGCAACCGCAGATGATTGTGCCGACTATGTTATTACCTTATTTTCTGATTTAACTAAAAAAATTACAATGCAAAATCTTTTCCATGATGGAGGATTTTCTTGCGTAGGTATTTCAGAAGAAATCGTAGAAAAAATGGAACAAGGCCTAAAATAATTCCTCATGATACGTTCGTTCTTGATTATGTTTTCTTGCCTTTGGTTTCTCCAAAGCGCAGTTGCATTTCCTACAGAACGTTTTCCAATCCCACCGGCATCAGCTAATCGCCTCTTTTACATACAAAGAAGCTCAAACGCTAATACCGTTATCTATGATGCGAATATTTTACCCAACAAATCCCTGAATCCCAACCAGCCCGTTCATACTTATTGGATTCGCTATGCAGATAAAGGCCAAAAAGAAGAATTGAATTTAATTCAAAGAACGCTGGCCTATGGCTTATATACCAATAAAATCAAAGATGAAATCAATAGCTTTGAGGGGTATTTTTTAGCCTACCGAAAACGGAAATTTGTTGTCAAATTAAACACTAAAAATCAAGCGATCGCCCTGTTTCCGATCAACGGGAAACTTCAGATTTTAGAACGTGTTTTTGTTAGTGTGGATGAGTCTGGTTTTACCCCTGTTGTAAATTATATCGAATTGTTTGGGAAAGATGAATTGACAAACAAAGACGTCTACGAACGTTTTAAGCCTTAATTCCTATTTTATAAATTTTTCATTATTGCCATCAAATGAATTGGGGAGGAAATAAAATCTCTCCCCCCATCATCATTAAAACTTCCAGAACAAACTCGCTTGAATATTTCTCCCTTGTCCCGAGTACCCATATAATTCAACGATTTCTTGGCCCAAGAGATTTTTAACCATGAGCGAAGCATTCAAGTTTTTGCTAATTTGATACCCTACTTGCAATTCCGTCCAAAGATAATTTTTCAAGACCTTAGGGACCGTTGAGTAAGTGGATTCATCATAAAAATAATCCTTGCGCTCGCCAACAAACTGTGCCATGAATGAAAAATTTAATTTTGAATTAGCATTGAAAATAACTCGAGCTTGCAATTGATTCGTAGGTCGCCTTATTAAAGAAGAATAAGTAGAATCTTTCCCATCCACTTTATTGAACATCGTCCCACTTAAATACGTGTAAGAGACATTTCCCGTCCATTTATTTTTTGTAAAACTCAACTCCGCTTCAATGCCCCGAGTATTTTGCTGGGATACATTTCCATATTTCCCATAAGGCTCCACCGAGATTGATTGAAATACGATTCCATCTTTTACCTCATTTTGAAACCCGACTAATCGAGCATGGAAATCACCCATGTTTTGCTCAAGCCCTAATTCAAAGGTTTTTCCTTGCTCCGGCCTTAAAGTTAAATTTCCATAAGGAGAAAATAATTGATACAAGGATGGAGTTTTAAAGCTCGTATAATAATTAAAAAAGGCTTTGCCAGATTTCGCAAATTTCCAATATGGATTTATGTTGACCGTAGAAAAATCCCCAAAAGTTGATTGACGATTCCATCGGCCGCCAATTTCCACCCCTACATTTGAATTCCACTCTTTTTGAATGGTCAAATAAGCGCCAAAAATGGATTGATTTGCAATGCTTTCAGCTAATTTGGGAGAATCATACCGACCATATCCGCTAACGGAAAAGTCAGATTGTTGGGTCGCCTGATTTTTGTATTCAGCCCCAAAAACATATTCGATTTGCGATAAAAATGTTCCCTTCAAATAAGCCTCAGCCCCTTGATTAACTCCCTTATACGTAGATTCACTATAATTCGACCAGGCATTTAACGGAATATAGGTAGAATCATTTCGAAAAACTCGGTCGATCACATCATGAAAACCTCGAACAAAAAGGTCTCCATGCTTTAGCTGATATTGCCATTGCAATCGAATGGAATTAGATTTAGCGTTTGATGTATAGTCCCGATCATCCATAAAAGGTCCCGCGTCCAAATTTCCTTGGTAAAATAAGGCTTGATAATTTACGTCGACCAACGACCTTTTGCCGATGGGCCTAGACCAAGTCGCCGAAATGGATTGTTGGCGCATCCCATCATTTTCCCCTTTTTTAAGACTATCCCTCGCCGCAGAAAAACCCTCCGTAGAATAATTCTGCAAAGAAATCCCAAACCTATTTTTTGCCAAACGCGTATTGACTTGAACCTGTGCCGCATGCGTCCCAAATCCACCTCCCTGAACCAATAATGACCCATGGGTCACGTCCTTATCAGACTTTTTGGTGACTAAGTTAATGACAGCCGACATCGCATCAGAACCGTACAAAGTAGATTGTCCCCCTTTAATAATTTCAATTTTTTGGATGTTGGCCAAATTAATTAAATTCCAATCCATCACTTGGCTTATATGCGAAGGGTCATTTAATGGAAATCCATCCATCAACAGTAACACATGACCCGTATTGGCACCTCTAATGTAAATTTCTTGGTTTGAACCCGGCGCGCTGCGCGCGCCTACGACCGAGATCCCCACCTGCTCCTGCAATAATTCACCCAAACTTTTGCCCAAACTCGCACGTATCTGTTCCTTGGTAATGAGCGTTAGGACTTTGCCCGAGCGGGCCAACTTCCCCGCCAATTTAGGCGCGGAGACTTCCACTTCCTCTAAAATCGTCACCGTGTCTCTTCCTGATTTAAGTGATAGATCAGTTAAGGGAGCCGAATCGGGATCCCTCAAAGAAGCATTAATAGGCTTTAAGAGAAACGTGTTTGCCAATACAGAACCAGACTGTAGCATAAACGCAACAGCCAACATAGAACTATACTGTTGCAAAAACACAACGGTCATCCGTGCAAAACCTTGCACTTTTTTAACAGAAAACATACATCATGCCCATTTCAGGGCCATAAAAAATGGAAATAAATCGAACGCTCAACCTTAGCCCATCCTCCGTAGTCCAAGATTAAGTATCATTTAAGGCAGGTCTCCTGACTCATTTTTATTACCTTTCTTACCTTCCCAGTTGCCCAGTGGTCTATTAGAAAAGCATTACAAAAATTTACAGTTGCGGGGACAGTGCTAGATTTTAACTAGCTTCCCTATTATGTGTTTACTACTTTTTGAAAAGAAGCACACACCCTAAACTGTTGCAAAGCTAAACGAATTATTACGCATAAAAAAACCGTATTTATATTTAATCAACATCCTGATAAAATTTAAAATGATCCATCAAAAAGTTCCATTTCTCGAAAAATCTAAGCTAATTGCCTCATCAATAAAAAAGCAAATGCCTGATCAAATAAGATGTGCCTGGTGTTCAAATGACACCCTTTACCAAGATTACCATGATACGGAGTGGGGAAAAGAAATGCACGACGACCAAGCACTTTTTGAACTCTTAAGCCTGGAAGGATTTCAATCAGGGTTAAGTTGGATTACGATTTTAAGAAAAAGAACCCATTTTAGAACGCAATTCGAAAATTTTGACTACACCAAACTGGCCCACTGGACTGAGGAAAAGCAAAACGAAGCGCTCTTAAACCCAAACATTATTCGAAATAGACTCAAAATACAATCCGTAAAAACGAATGCAATCGCCTTCATGAAAATTCAGGAAAAATTTGGTAGCTTTGATCGATATATTTGGGAATTTGTGGACTTTAATCCCATCCTAAACCATTTCCATAGCCTAAAGGATTTACCTGTCAGTACCGAAATTTCCGAGAACATGAGTAAATCACTAAAGAAACATGGTTTCCGATTTGTCGGCCCGACCATCTGTTATTCTTTTATGCAAGCCTCTGGAATGACCATAGATCACACATTAGATTGCTTTTGCCACCCAAAAAACAACCATGAATAACAGGATAGTCATTATCCCGACCTACAACGAAATCGAAAACATCACAGCCATCATCGAAAAGGTGTTGAGCCTGAAACCGCATTTCAATGTTTTGATCGTCGACGATGGTTCACCTGATGGTACGGCCAATGCTGTCAAATTAGCCCAAAAAGAAAACCCTTCCCGTATTTTTATCATCGAAAGAAAAGGGAAAATGGGACTCGGAACCGCCTATATCGCAGGATTCAAATGGTCCATTGAAAACAATTACGATTTCATTTTTGAAATGGATGCCGATTTTTCACATAATCCTGAAGACCTTATCCGATTGTTTTACGCCTGCGCAAGTCCCGAAGATTTAAAATCCGAAAAAATTGATCCCGCACACGCCTTATCCGCCGACATGTCCATCGGATCTCGCTATATCAATGGGGTCAATGTGGTGAATTGGCCCATGGGTCGAGTATTAATGTCCTATTTCGCCGGATTCTATGTTCGATTCATCACCGGAATGCCCATTCAAGACGCTACCGCAGGTTTTGTTTGCTACCGGAAAAAGGTGCTAGAAACAATCCCCCTAGATCAAATAAAATTTATTGGCTACGCATTCCAAGTAGAAATGAAATTCACAACGTGGAAATACAAGTTCAACATCATGGAAGTACCTATTATCTTTACCGATCGAACAAAAGGTACAAGCAAAATGTCCGCCAACATATTCAAAGAAGCGATTTTTGGTGTAATCCAACTCAAAATAAATAGCTTATTTAACCGATATCACCGAGCATCATGAGCGACGCAGCACTCTACCAAACGATAAAGTCGGTGCACATCATTCTTGTCACCTCCTGGTTTGCCGGACTTTTCTACCTACCCCGTTTACTCGTTTACCATGCTGAAGCTCAGGATAAACCCGAATTAGAAAAAACCATTCTTTCCAAACAGTTCGAGAAAATGGAGAAAATTCTTTTCAATGCCATCATGATACCGGCACTTTGGCTTACCTGGATTTCAGGGATTTCACTTATCTATTTGGTTTGGTGGGATACTTTTGGCCAACAACCCTGGTTGCACCTGAAATTAACTTTTGTTGTTTGTGTCACGATCTATCACTTCTATTGTAGACACCTGATCCGCAGCTTCAGAAATCAAAATTTCATTCTTTCTGGAAACCAATTAAGACTCTTTAATGAAATTGCAACGATACTCCTTGTCGCAGTCGTATTTATCGTAGTAGCCAAAAATACGTTTGATTGGGTATATGGACTTTTAGGCTTTGTTGCCTTCGCCATAGCCATCATGTCAGCCGTGAAAATCGTGAAAAAAATTAGAGAAAAATCTAACTAAGGGAACGATCCATTTCGCGCTTCACATCTTTTTCCTTGATGTCATCCCGCTTATCAAAAGACTTCTTTCCTTTAGCCAAAGCAAAATTCAATTTTGCATAGCCATTGTCCGAAATAAATAAACGAGTAGGAATAATGGTCAAACCCACATTCTTTAATTCCTTCTGCAACTTCCCTAATTCCCTTTTTGATAACAACAATTTGCGATCTCGAAGCGGGTCATGATTAAAATGAGTTCCCTCATCATATTTAGAAATATGCATGTTGCGAACAAACAACTCCCCTTGAAAAAATAAGCAATAAGAATCCGTCAAATTAGCTTTTCCTTGACGGATACACTTAATCTCAGTGCCCATCAAAACCATGCCCGCCGTAAACGTATCAATGAATGTATATTCAAAGGAAGCCCGTCGGTTTTTAATTTCAATCGTCTTAAGAATCTTATCCTTTCCCATTTTCTCTTACATAAAAAAAGCCACACAGTCGAACTGCGTGGCCTCCTCTAAAAATTAAAATCTATTTATCGCCTTTCTTCGCAGCATATTCTTTATTCAATCCCTCAATCATTTTTTGGGTTACGTCAACCGACTCATCCGCAAATAAAATCCCACCACCAATTTTCGAATACCCTAATACAAATTCGTACTTATTCTCCTTATTTACTTTGCCCACATACTCACGAATGTTATTGTATAATTCCTCGTTTTTCTTTGCCTGCTCTTGACCTAGTTCCGCTTGCTTTTGTTGGCTATATTGTTGCAATTCAGATCCCTTTTTCTTCAAGGTCATATCTGCCGCTTGTAACTCAGCTTGCGTCATCGCAGAAGCACGTTGCTGAATAGCTTGCAATTCAGATTGAAGAGCACGCTCTTTTTGACCTAGGTCAACTTGCAAGCGGTATCCTTTATTTTCAAACTCTTTTTGAGCATCTTTATAAAACTGATAATTATTTAATAATGAATCAGAATTAACAAAAACGATCCTTTTTCCATCAGCTGTAGAAGCACCTAAACCTGAACCAACAGATCCTGCAGGCTTCAAAAACAAAAATGCAATGGCAACTGTTAAAATGCCCAGCCAAACATAAGGTAAATTTTTCACGTGTATTCGTTTTTTAAATGGTAACGGGGACAAATATACAAGGTCTATTTTGATTGTCCTAAAAATTTATTTATTGAATCTTAAATTCGCACCAGCCCATGCCCACAAACCGCCTGTCAATCCTCCTAAAACACCTGTAACGATGTAAAGACCTACGACACTTCCACCCAATGGAAACAAATGTGCCATTCTTTCAGGCAAAGAACTCGGATGTTGGCCATCAATCCAAAAAGCCGAAACAGCCCATAATAAAAAGCCAGACACTAAGCCTAAAGCAAACGCACGTCCCGTTGGGATTCGTAAAATATAAGCCAACAATGCAAACAAAATACCTAATGTATACCAAGGCAAATATAGGCCTGAAATGGCCCCAATGACAACCATTACTAAAACGATGGCTACTTGATACGAAAAACTTAACGACTTTTTCATCCCTATTTTTTTATTGATAATATAATTTTCTTACGCAAACGCCCCGTTGCATCCTCAGGTTTTTCTAAATATAACAAGGACCTAAGTTCACCCTTAGCCCATGTGTCAATCAAATCATCATAATGAGCACTACCCGGATTTCCAGACTGACCCCCTGGATAAACTCCATGCGCTTTAGGTCTTCCTTCCTTTGAAAGTTCAACAATCATACGCCAAGAAGGACCTGTCTTTGTTGTGGTTGCATTCACAATGGTTCCACCGCCACCCATAGGAATATTCAACCTACTTAACGCGTCCATACCCGGAATTAAATGCCTAATTCCTGTTTGCTTATGTTTGTACCATGCCCACTCAGATCCTAGTGGACCATGTTTTTTGACCAACGTATCAATGGAAGCCTTGAATGAACCAGAAATAATTTCTTCCATACTCTCTTTTTTGTTCTTTGTTTTTACATTGTCCCACCAGGCCGACTGTGGTTCATCCTGCATCATTTTAATCGTTCGATCCATAGAAGGACTATTCATTGGCACATTTTCATCGGCTGAAAAATCATCCGCCCAAATAGCTTCGTGTAATAACAAAACCCAATTTTCAAATATGGTAGCGCCCTTTGAATCCGCAGCGTTTTGTAAATTCCATCGCTGTAATTCATTCACCGCTTGGCCATAAACTCCTCCCGCGGGTGACTTTAATTTAGCCATCAAAAGAGGCAATAAAGTTCGCGCTCTAATATTGAAGTTATCATTTTGTAAACCTCGCAACGAATCCATCGTAATTTTAGACATCGCTTCTAAACGTTCATTGATTCGACGACCACGCTCACTGGGCGCATATTGCCAACCCATGTAATAAGGATAACTAGGATCCACAGAACTTTGATTAGCAGAACTTAAAAACCCACGAACGGGATTTTTAGCATGCGGATTGTGTGATTGTGGAATAAAACCAGTCCAATCCGCCTTTGGATCCGTTCCATCTAAAAGATATTTTCCCTGAGTATACGATTTCAATGGGAACTTCCCATTCACCCACAAAGCAATATCCCCCTGATTACTAGCAAAAATAAAATTTTGGGCTGGCGCAGAATAATAAGTCAATGCCTGCGCATAATCGGCATAATTTGCCGCACGATTCAACTTATAAAAAGTGGTCAACTCCTGTGATTTTTCATGTGCAATCCAACGCAATGCATGACCCACCGGGATATTAGACTTAAATGGCTTTTCATGACTTAAATAAACCACAGGTCCATGATGTGTAAAAAATACCGTGTCCACAAAACTTTCCTTCCCTTTAATGTTGAATTTTTCAATACGCATCGTTGTCTTCTTCCACTTCCCATCATGCCAATATTCTGCTTTAGATGCATCCTTGAATTTAACCTGATACCAATCCAAAATGTCAGATCCTACATTAGTAACACCCCAAGCCACATTTTTATTAAAACCCACAATAACATTTGGCGTTCCCGGCATCGTAGAACCATAGACATTTACTCCCGGCGCCACTAATTGCATTTGGTACCATATAGAAGGCAACGACAAGGTTAAGTGCGGATCATTAGCTAGCATAGGCAATCCCGAAACCGTTTTGTTACCTGAAACCGCCCAGTTATTAGAACCAATATTGGGATCTTTTTCAGGGGTTTTCATCGCACTGCCCAAGCCAATAAAATCTATTGGACTTTCTGGAATAGGCACAGGCTTAAAATCTTTAGGCGTACCCACCGGAATAATTGGGCTTTCCACAAATGGGTAATTGGGAAATAAATCTTCGGCAACTTTCTTTCCATATTTTCTAAGGATGTTAGTCATCTTTAAATCATCCGTGCCCGAAGCAAGCACAAAAGACATATTCTTTAAGAAAAGTGCGCTTTTAATCGGAGTCCATTTTTCAGGCGCATAATTCAATAATTTATATTCCAACGGATAATTTCGCTCCGTCAAACTTTCAATATAAGCATTGACCCCATCTGAATATGCTTGCAAAGTTTCAGTCGCTTTCGGATCTTCTTTCATTCCCTCAAAAGATTTTTCTGCTCCATAAACAGCCCCCATCCTTCTTTGGAACTGATCCGAAACCATCCCCTTCTCACCCACGATCTCAGAAATTCTACCTCCAGCAAAATGGGTTTGAAATTCCATTTGCCACAAACGATCTTTCGCCGTCAAATAACCCTGCGCTACATATAAATCATGGTCATTTTCCGCAAATACATGAGGTATGCCCATTTCATCATAAACAACAGTAACTGTTTTTTCCAAACCTGGTATTTGCAAATTTTCTTCGGATAATTCAGCAGATTCTGGAACTTCCGCATTCACCCAAAATCCATGAAACGGACTCATTAATTTACCCAAAGGCGGAAGGGTTCCCCATGAATTGTGCAAGGCATAAGTCCAAATAATGGCTAAGGCGAGGGGGAAAATAGATTTAATGTATTTCATGAAAAATGATGCAAAAGATTTAAATAAAAATTCGAAGATTTTATTTTATTTTAAAAAGACAATTTTACACATTTGTGACATAATGCCCAAATAATTTATATTTTTAATCCCTAAAAGATTTTAAAACTTGAAAAGAAGAAAATTCCTCCAAACATCTGGATTGATTGGCTCAGCAACAATCTTAAAAAGCCCCTCCTTGGAACAAACCACAATTGCCACCGAGCCCATCATCATAGCCACTTGGAAAAACGAAAAAGGCACTAAATCCGGATGGGATAAAATGATGCAAACGGGCCGAGCCTTAGATGGAGTTGAAGCCGGAGCATGGGTTCCAGAAGCTGACCCCAACGAAACATCCGTAGGCTACGGAGGACTTCCAGACCGAGATGGACACGTAACCTTAGATGCTTGCATCATGGATCACTTGGGTAATGCGGGGGCCGTCACATTTTTAGAAGGCATTATGCATCCCATTTCAGTGGCAAGAGCCGTAATGGAAAAAACACCCCATGTGATGCTTTCGGGTGCCGGCGCATTGAAATTTGCCTTGGATCAAGGATTCAAAAAGCAAAACTTACTTACACCCGCATCAAAAAAAGCCTGGGAGGAATGGAAAAAAGAATCAAAATATAAGCCGATCGTCAACATTGAAAACCATGATACCATCGGTCTTTTAGGCATTGGAAAAGCGGGTGAAATAGCAGGAGCTTGTTCCACCAGTGGATTAGCGTATAAAATGCATGGTCGCGTCGGCGACTCACCCATTATCGGTGGAGCTGTGTTTTGTGATGACGAAGTCGGCGGCGCCTGCGCCACAGGTTTAGGCGAATTTGTCATGAAAACCTTGGGTTCATTTTTAATTGTAGAATTTATGAGGCAAGGAATGTCCCCACAAAAAGCCTGCGAAGAAGCCATCATGCGTATAGTCAAGCGATATAAATACCAGGATTTCCAAGTTGGATATTTGGCGTTAAATAAAAAAGGAGAATATGGCGCTTATTCTATTCAAAAAGGATTTAATTTCACCATTACAAAGAACGGTATCACTCAAGTAATTGAAAGTGCTTCCTACATGTCCTAGAAAACTCAAAAATTTTACGTGGAAAAAATCGTTAAAAAATCGGCTAGTAAAAAGCAATTTCTCTTTGAGGTAGCCTGGGAAACTTGTAACCAAGTTGGTGGAATATATACCGTTATTCGAACCAAAGTTCCCTCCATGGTAGAAAAATGGGGCAATGACTATGCCTTATTAGGCCCATATTTCACCCATACTGCCGCTGCAGAATTTGAGCCACTCGAATTACCTGAGGAAGATTCGCCACTCATCAATTCCATCCGTACCTTAAGATCGCAAGGCCTAAAAGTACATTATGGCCATTGGCTCATCACGGGAAAGCCAAAAATTATTTTATTCGATATTGATTCCTTATATACCCAAATCGACACAATCAAAGGGAGAATTTGGGAAAATCATAAAATATCAACGTTAGGGGTTGAAGAATTAGTGAATCAAACAATCGCTTTTGGCGAAATGGTCCGACTATTCATCACGGAATTAGCCCTCGAAAATAAATCAAAAAAAGACATCATCGTTCATTTTCATGAATGGATGGCCTCCACCTGTTTGCCTGATTTACGGAAAGATAAAGTAAAAATATCAACCGTCTTTACGACTCATGCAACCATGCTAGGGCGTTATTTAGCTGGGAATGTCCCTAATTTTTACGACGTAATCGACCAGTTCGACTGGTTAAAAGAAGCCAGACACTATGGAATAGAAGCGCAAGTTAGTTTCGAAAGAGCAGCTGCCCAAAAAGCAAATGTATTGACGACAGTTTCCGACATTACCGCCAAAGAATGCCAATACTTTTTAGGCCGAATTCCAGAATTAATACTGCCCAATGGCTTAAATATTCAACGATTTGCAGCGCTTCATGAGCATCAAAATCTTCATTCAAAATACAAAGAAAGTATTTCAGATTTTGTCATGGGGCATTTTTTCCAAAATCAACCTTTCGATTTAGAACAAACTTTATATTTATTTACGTCGGGGAGATTCGAGTATACCAACAAAGGATACGACCTGACCTTGGATGCCCTGAAAATACTAAATCAGAAATTGAAAGACGCCGGTTCTAAAAAAACGGTGGTCATGTTTTTCATTACCAAACAGCCATACCATAGCATAGACCCCGAAGTTTTGCAATCTAGGGCCGTCTTAAACGAGATAAGAGAAAATTGTTTGGCGATAGAAAAGTCGGTGGGCGAGAAATTATTTCAAGCCTCCGCCGCATCCAAAGACTTACAAATTCCCGATTTAAATAATTTTGTGGACGAATATTGGCGGATGCGTTTACGCAGGACCGTTCAAACCTGGAAGACAAATACAAAACCGAAAGTAGTCACCCATTTATTAAAAAATGAGGACGACATCATTCGTAATCTGGCTCGAACAGGATTAACCAATAACCCAGACGATAAAGTCAAAATTGTCTATCACCCTGATTTTATTGTCTCGACAAACCCATTATTTGGTTTAGATTATGGCCAATTTGTTCGCGGTTGCCACCTAGGTGTTTTCCCAAGCTATTATGAACCTTGGGGTTACACTCCTTTAGAATGTATGGCCAGAGGCGTTCCTACGATTACTTCAGATTTATCTGGTTTTGGCGATTATATGATGCAAATTATGCGCGATTATGATCAGTGGGGCGTCAGCGTGGTCAATAGGAAATCTCAAACCTATCAGGAATCAGCTGAACATTTAGCTACCCTATTATTTAAGTTTGCTCAGCAATCCCAACGAGATCGTATACTTCAGAGAAACCGGGTAGAAAGTATCGCAGATACTTTTGACTGGTCTAATTTAAGGGGCTGCTACGATACCGCACACGAACTTGCTGTTTTGAAAAAGTAAACGATCGCTTATAAATGCTTTAGAGCCTCCCGCTTTGAAAGGGGCATTAATGGATGATGGTTGACAAAATTCAATACCCATTCAGGATCTGTTCTCGCATATTGGCGCAAAGACCAACCAATAGCCTTTTGAATAAAAAATTCTTTAGATGTGTTTAAAGATAAAATGATGGTGGACAATCGTGTCAAATCTGTCTGTTTTTTGTAACCCAACTGGAATAAAATGCATAAACGTTGATGCCAAAAATTATTCGATTTCATCCATATTGGAATCCATTCGGATAACTCCTGAGGAAAGCGTTGAAAATACAAACCCAAAACTTTGGGTCCCAAGACATCCACCACATCCCACCATGAATTTTCATCCACCCAGCGATGGACCAACAAAGGAACGCGGGCGTCCCAGGACTTTTTTGCCTTCAATAAATACTCCATCGCCACATATTGGAATTCGCGTTCAGGCATTGCAAACAACTCTGAACTGACTTCATACCAATCCTCTGCCTTGCCATATTTTTTATAAATATCCTTAAAGACCAAAGCTTGTTCAGGCTTCTTGATTCCAATAAACAGATATTTATTGCGCATATATTGACGCATCCAATGCGCATTTTCCACATTTTCTAAGGCAAAAAAAGCATCCCTAATGGCGTCAATAAAACTCATCGATTTGAAAAATAAAGCTCACCTTTTAAACCACTATCAGTAACCCCCCATTTCGAAGCATCAAATGGTTTGTATTGAATATCCACAAAGTTGATTTCATAAAAATTCTTCCAAGGAATTTTTTCTCTATCCAACTTCCTAATTCGATTGGCCGAAACATTCATCACCTCCAACTCAATATGATTTTTGTCCTTCAAAACTCCTTTGGGTATATTTATTTGATACGGCAATGACCAAACGATACCCAAATCTTGCCCATTTATTTTTATTCGAACCCAATCTCGAACCTGATCCAAATGCAATATTTGACACGCCTTTATCTGTTCAGGCATTAAGTCAAAATTAAAGGCATAAGTAGCCTTGCCCCAATAATCATGCGTGGAAGAATCATTCGTCCAATATGAGATGGCATCTAATTGCTGGGACTTGAACAATTGCTTCGGAAAAGAGAGCGAAATTTTTTCACTTGGCTCCAAGGGTACAAATACCTTAGGAACAGCCGATTTAGCTAAAGCTTTTTTATCGGCCTTAGCTGACCGAACAATGACGCTTTGGCCAGGCGCTAAAGACATGAAAAATTGCTTTTGTTTATTTAAGTGCTCCTTCCAAATTTTGCCAGTTAACGGATCTTCTATTTCCACATCTGATACCGTTTTAGATAAATTGATCATTCCCTCAGAAAAATTCTTAGATAGATTAGCTATGAAATATTTGGCCCCTTCAGGAGACCTCTTCCGTAAAAACGATAAATTCAAATCCGCTATACTTTCACGGTTAATTTTAAAACGTTCCAACACATTGATCGGATCCGAAACCCAGCGCATTAATACCGTTTGTTTGGCTGCATCCCAACGCGCTTTTTCCTCTTCTGTAAGACCAAAAGAATTTGGATTCAATGGCATATGTTCCAAGAAATAAACAGGCAGCCCTTGCTTCACCCATTTCGCCCATAACTCCATCGTTTCTAAGGATACATAATGAGGTGCGGGAATAAGTAAAATTTTATACTCATTTCCCGACACTGATTTCCAAGTTCTTCTGGAGGTTACTTTCAAAGATTTCATTAAATCATCCGATATATAGTCCAATTGGTATCCCTTATTTTGCATGTGCTCCGACCATTTTCCAAACGATGTATTGATCATCCAGTCTCGACTATTGGCATGTAAATCGAGCAAATGAATTTTACCTTTTCCATTTCTTTCATGCCAAATATCTTCCATCGGGAAGTACATCAATACATCAGAATCCGTCGGATCCTTTTGCAACATGGCTTGACATTTGTCAATGTACTTATTTAGTTCTGGCAAGGCTTCCCAAAAATGACTTTGGGGATTAAAGTTAGTACTCGCATAAAATAACCAACCCGGCCACGCGATTTCTGGGGGAGAATAAGTCGCCCCGTGGAAAAACAGGTGATTGACACCGCCAATAAACACTTGGTCTACGACAGGTTTTATCTGGGCCAAGGAAACCTTAAAATGATTTCCGAGCCAAGTAGCAGTCTCCGCAGAAACCAATTTCTTGCCCATTAAATTAGCCGCAGAAGAGGCCAATTTCAAATTGCGAACGTCGGGTATTCCATATCGCACCGAATCATAATCAGGATCTACCCGATAACCCGGTATATCAAACGGTTTACTTCCAAAAAACTCAGTTTCAGGTATATCAACTGCCGCATAGATATCAATGAGGTTCCCCGGTGAACCATGCGCTTGATTTCTACTTTGAAAACCCATCATTTTAATCCAATCAGCAAATGGATTAGAAAACTGGCTTAGCAATAATTGAGATAAAGTCCGATGATAATCCGCCCAAATTAAATTTTCACTTTCCGTTTCAGCTTTTGGTTTTGCCAACACATCCAAATGTTTTCTTAAATCATAGTGATTTAAACGGATGAATTCTGCAAAAAGTCCAGCCGTATAATTTGCCCCATACACCTCATATGAATCGTTATATAAAGCCCTTAATGGAGCATGAGCCTTTTTCAATAAGGGCACAAAAGTTTCTCGATAATGCTCAAATGCCGTTTTGGAAAAATGGTCTATCACGAGACCTTCGCCTCCTGGCGCAGCACGTTTAACCTTTTGATTCGTTAAATTTTGGCTCAACATATACAATTTAGCACCCGAACTTCCTGCTTGGAATTGAATCTTTTTTTGACTGATAAGCTCTTGAGTGAATTGACCCTCCACATAGACAGAAACAGCTTGGATGTCACCTGTTGGGATTTGCCAAGATTGATTCGGACCTAAGACAATTTCATCAATTTTATAGGCTTTGGCCGCTTCGGTCTTCGTGATTTGCGGACCGCCTAAAGGCCAACCCGTTCCTAAGGTCATATCGATGCCCAAGTGCAATCGCTTCGCTTCCTTTAAAACAAAGGCGAATTTTTGCTGCCAACCAGCACCTAAATAATTCTGAAAAGATGATTCAAAGCCTTTAGCCCCATAAATTGGGATGATATGCAAACCGCCAAAACCTGCTTTGGCAAATGCTTCCAAATTGTGAGTAATCCCCTTTTCTGTCACTGCACTTCCAGGCCACCACCAATAAACCCAAGGCTTAGTGGTAGAAAAAACGACAGGATCCGAAGATCCTGCCGTTTTCAAAGAAATAAATATGACAAAAATGAGGATGAATCTTAATGATTTCATGCCTCTGTATTGATTTTTATTAAACAAAACGACCTAATAAATTTTCTAAATATTCTTGTTTGCCAGAGATCATGGCAGGTTCGCCTAGTTCTACTGCAATTTGGTATAAGTCCTCTAATTTCAGCTTACCCGCTTCATAGTCAGCTCCTTTACCCGAATCAAAACTAGCATAACGAGCTGCTTTTAAGCGATCCAATTCACCATGCTTGGCTAATTTATCCGCAATAATTAAAGCTCTTGCAATCGTATCCATTCCGCCAATATGTGCATAAAATAAATCAGCCGCATCCGTAGAATTTCTTCTGCGCTTCGCATCAAAATTTATTCCTCCTCCTGCTAATCCCCCTTGCTTTAAAATAATGGCCATTGCTTCTGCCCACTCATAAATATCAATTGGGAACTGATCGGTATCCCAGCCATTTTGATAATCGCCACGATTTGCGTCAATAGAAGCAAGCATTCCAGCATCAGAGGCCACTTGGCATTCATGTGCAAACGTATGTCCAGCCAATGTAGCGTGATTAACCTCTAAGTTTAAACCGAATTCAGAAAGCAAATTAAACTCCCTCAAAAACCCGATCACAGTAGCCGCATCATAATCATATTGATGTTTAGTGGGCTCGCAAGGCTTAGGCTCTATGAAAAATTTACCTTTAAATCCATTTTTTCTAGCATATTCCACACAGGTATGAAGCATTTGAGCAAAATGCTCGCGCTCACGTTTCATGTCCGTATTTAATAAAGTCATATAACCTTCTCTACCTCCCCAAAAAACATATCCATCTCCACCTAATTTGATTGTTGCATCAATCGCTCCTTTTAATTGAGCCCCGGCATGCGCGACAACCTCAAAATTCGGATTCGTAGAAGCACCATTCATATAACGTTCATTCGAAAATAAGTTGGCCGTTCCCCACAATAATTTAACTCCGGATTCAGCTTGTTTTTTCGCAAAAATGTCAGAAATAAATTCTACTCGACTTGTAAATTCTTTGGGATCATTACTTTGATCGATCGCATCCACATCATGGAAACAATAAAAAGGTGCACCTATTTTAGTGATAAACTCAAAAGCTGCATCTGCTTTGTCGGAGGCTCTTTGACGTACATCACTTGCGACATCCCAAGGATAATGATGGGTTCCAGGGCCAAATGGATCAGCACCATTTCCACAAAACGAATGCCAATACGCAATGGCAAAACGCAAGTGCTCTTTCATGCTTTTTCCGGCAATGATCCTATTTTCATCGTAATAACGAAAAGCAAACGGATTGTCCGATTCCGCACCTTCAAATTTAATTTGACCAATGCCTTTGAAATATTCTTTTTGACCTAATATGATACCCATAATGATTAATGCGTTAATGTTATTTGTAATCTCAAAACTACAAATTCTCCCCAAAAAAATAACAAAACCATTATATATTTAGTTGGCAAGTTTAAATTTCAATTACTTGATTCAACACCAATGCTAAAGTCAAAGTCAGCTAAATCATATTTTTTTCTTATTTTTGAAAACATTACACCCCATAAATATATGCTAAAAAGAATAATAGCCATCGCATTCGTTGTTTTATCCGTTTTGCAATTAAATGCCCAAGGTCCTTCGGGCTCTACTTACAATGCAAACAATCGCTTCGAGCAGTTAGAATCCACCTTACCCACCCCTAATTCGTATCGTACTGCGAGCGGTTCTCCTGGAAAGGATTATTGGCAACAACGTGCAGATTATGACATTAAAGTTGAGCTAGATGACGTCAACCGCAAAATCATAGGTTCCGAAACGATTACCTATTTCAATAATTCACCAGACGAATTACCTTACATTTGGATTCAACTAGACCAAAATATTTTCGAAAAAGGGACAATTAAAAAGTCCTCAGCTACGGGAGATATTAAAAAGGGGATCAGTGCAAGTATGTTTGAGGAATTAACAGACCCAAGGGAATACGGATATAAAATTACGGCGGTCAAGGATATCAAAGGTAACCCTCTGAAGCATACGATTAATCAAACGATGATGCGCATTGACTTGCCTACACCGTTAAAATCAGGTGGAAATATAAGTTTCTCCATCGACTGGAATTATTTAATTACTGAGTATTACGGCCGGTCAGGCTATGAACTTTTTGCAAAAGACGGAAATTCAAATTATTTTATTGCCCATTGGTTTCCTCGCTTAGCCGTTTATAACGATGTATACGGTTGGCAACACAAACAATTCATAGGCCAAGGAGAGTTTACCTTGAATTTTGGTAATTATAAAGTAGCCATTACGGTACCCAATGACCATGTGGTCGGTGCTTCAGGCGAATTACAAAACGCATCGCAGGTGATGAGCGCAACCCAATTAAAACGTTGGGAGCAAGCAAAAACAGCGGTTAGACCCGTGGTCATTGTGACTCAAGCGGAAGCTGAAAAAGCTGAAAAAAATAAGCCTAATGGCAAAAAGACATGGATTTATAAAGCTGACAATGTACGTGACTTTGCATTTGCAAGCTCCCGCAAATTCATTTGGGATGCGATGCAAGTGGATGTTGAAGGTAAAAAAGTATGGGCCATGTCCTATTATTCCAAAGAAGGAAATCCACTTTGGGAAAAATACTCCACGATGGCGGTAGCTCATACGCTAAAATCTTATTCGAAAAGAACCATTGCCTATCCGTATCCCGTGGCTATTTCTTGCCATGCTACTTTAGGAGGTGGAATGGAATATCCGATGATTTCATTTAATGGGGGCCGACCAGAAACGGATGGAACATATACAGAAAATACAAAAAATGGGATGATTGGCGTGATCATTCATGAGGTTGGACATAATTTTTTCCCCATGATTATCAATTCGGATGAGCGCCAATGGTCATGGATGGATGAGGGTTTAAATACGTTTTGTCAGTATTTAGCAGAAATGGAATGGGATCGCAACTTCCCTGCGCGCCGTGGAGAGCCGCAAGACATTGTTCCTTACATGCGTTTAGATGCCAAAAACCAGGTTCCTATTATGGCTAACTCGGAAAATATTATGGATTTTGGGAACAATGCCTATGCAAAACCCGCGACTGCATTAAATATCCTTCGCGAAACAGTTATGGGCAGAGAATTATTTGACTATGCCTTCAAAGAGTATGCGCGCAGATGGGCATTCAAGCAACCTTATCCAGCTGATTTCTTTAGAACTTTAGAGGATGCCTCGGGTGTCGATTTAGATTGGTTTTGGAAAGGTTGGTTTTACGGCACTGAGCCAGTGAATCAATCCATCGAAACGGTTGAATGGTTTGGTATTGACACGCAAGATCCAGTAGTTAAAAAAGCGGGGGATAAAGCAGCGGCTCAAGCTAAGCGTCAAACCATTTCAAGCATTCGAAATAAAACAGATATTAAATCAACCGTTGTAGAAGAGAATCCGGACCTTACTGATTTCTATAATACGTATGATCGTTTTGCGCCCACGGATGCCGACAAGAAAAAGTATGAAGATTATATAGCTTCTTTAAATGACGATGAAAAAAAATTAGTGGCACAAGGAAAGAACTTTTATGTGGTTAATTTCAAAAATAAGGGAGGTTTACCTATGCCAGTCATCATTAAATTGAATTATGAAGATGGTACTGAAGAGGTCTTGAGATTTCCAGCTGAAGTATGGAGATTGAACGATGTTGAAGCTAAAAAAATAATTCCTACAAGCAAAAAAGTGGTTAAGTGGACCTTGGATCCTTATTATGAAATTGCCGATATCGATACCGATGACAATGCATTCCCACGGGAACCGGCAAAACCGACCAAAGTTCAACTATTTAAAGAACAAAAAAGATCTTACTCGCTTGATAGTAATCCTATGCAGGATGCGAAAAAAGCCAAAGAAGCAGCTGGAGCGGTAACTGGTTCGAAGAACTAAAAATAATTTGATTTAAAAGCGCCTGAAGTTGATCTAATTTCAGGCGCTTTTATGTTTAAACAAACCAAAGTTTTAAGGACGCAATCACTAAAACCAAAGCTAAAATCCATTTTACTTTTTGATTTGAGGCTATTTTAGAGCCCCAACTCGCACCGATGAATCCGCCAATCAATGAGGCGATGAGCCAATACATCATTTGAGATTGATCTAGCGGAATCCAAGTTTTCAGACCTGCTAAGCCAGAGACGGAATTTACAAAAATAAATAAAGCGGATACGGCCGCGGCTTCTTTAAGGCTAGCCCAACGAAATAGCAATAATAATGGGCTTAAGATTATTCCCCCACCGATGCCAATCATACCGGATAACAATCCGATGATTCCGCCGCTGAATACTCCAAAAACAGGAATAAATGGATTTGATTTTTGTTCCTTTAGTTGGAATACCATTCGAAACACCGCCATCAACAAGCAAAATCCTAAAATCTGTTTGTAAGTAGAATCTGTCAAAGGAATTTTTGCCCCAAAAAATGCAGCCGGAATGGATCCTAAAGCAAAAGGCCAAAAAAGCTTCCATTTAAAAAAACCTTGGCGGAAAAATGCAATAAAAGACATCAGGGAAACACCAAGATTTAAAAGCAAAGCTGTCTGTTTCATGATGGAAGGAGCAATGGCAAAAATAGCCATCACGGCCAAATAACCGCTTGCACCACCGTGGCCAACAGATGCATATAAAAAGGCCATAATGGCCAATAACAGAATTAGCGACTCTGATTGAAACGCGAAATCAAACAATAATGGGGGCATGATGTATTATTTACGCAACAATAATTTGACATAAATATAAAATTTTTCCCAGTCGGGAACACGAATTCTCTCTTCTTTGATTCTTGCGGCAGGTAAGGCTTTTATTCTTTCAAATAAACGAATGTAATATTCAAAGGCTAGTAGAACTCCCTTCTTTGCGACTTCGGGAAGGCCATTGATTCCTCGTAAACCGGCATCAAAATCCAGCTGAATATCGTCTTCTATTTCGCGTTTTTCCTCATCGGTAAACGTATTAAAATCGATATTTGGGAAATAAACACGTCCCCGCTCCTCATAGTCAGAACGGATGTCACGAAGGAAATTTATTTTTTGAAATGCGGAACCTAGGGCACAAGCATCTGATTTAAGTGCTTCATATTCGGAGGGATTTCCAGCACAAAAAACTCGTAGGCACATTAACCCTACGACCTCGGCTGATCCATAAATATAGCGTTTATATTCCTCAGGATTATAATGGGTTTCTGTTAAATCCATTTCCATGGAATACAAAAAAGCCTCGATGAGATCATGCTCCATGTTGAATTCATTGACAACCCACTGGAATGAGTGCAAAATGGGATTTAGACTGATTTTCTCCTCGATCGATTGAAATGTATCCGCTTTAAATCGGGCTAATAATTCCTTTTTATCATGTGTGTGAAAAGTATCCACAATCTCGTCGGCCAATCGTACAAAGCCATAAATGGCATAAATGGCATCATGAACTTTCGTATCCAAGGTCCGTATTCCCAATGAAAAGGAAGTGGAGTATGCCCGAGTTAATAATTTACTAGAAGCAAGCGATACCTTTAAATATAAATCCATATTCGCTAATTTAATTCTTTATGCACTTCTGAGGCTACCACCAATCCTGAAATGAGGGATGGGGGAACTCCGGGTCCCGGAACGGTCAATTGGCCCGTGTAATATAAATTTTTAAGATTTTTATTTTTCAAAGAGGGCTTCAAAATCGCTGTTTGCATGAGCGTATTGGCCAAACCATAGGCATTTCCCTTGAAAGCATGGTAATCATTTTTAAAGTCCTTATGAGCATAAGAGCGCTTGTAGACAATAGAATCCCGAATGCTGACACCACAATATTCCTCTAGTCGGTCCATCAATTGGTCAAAATATTTCTCTCTCACCTCTTCATTATCCTCTAAATTGGGTGCTACGGGAATTAATAAAAATATATTTTCACAACCCTCCGGAGCTACCGAAGGATCTGTTACTGAAGGCGCTGAAACATAAAATAAGGGATCAGAAGGCCATTGTGGATCCGTATAAATCTCGTGTGAGTGAATTTTAAAATCGCGGTCAAAAAATAAATTATGGTGTTTTAATCGAGGAATACGTTTAGAAACACCTAAATAAAACAATAAAGAAGACGGTGCCATCACTCTTTTATCCCAATAACTTTCATCATAATTGCGGTAGTTTTCGCCCAACACTTCTTCTACATGGTGGTAATCTGCGCTGGCCACAACAGCATCGGCCTCATGAAATCCTGATTTTGTGTAAACCCCTTTGACCTTAGATCCATCCATCTCAAATGAACTGACTTCAGCATTATAGGTAATTTTAACTCCCTTTTCTTCTGCTAGCGAAACCATGCCTTTGACAATTAAATGCATTCCACCCATCGGATACCAGGTTCCTAATTTAATTTCGGCAAAATTCATTAAGCTATACATCGCCGGTGTATTTTGAGAAATCGCCCCTAAAAATAAGATGGGGAATTCCATTAATTTTAAAAGCGTAGACGACTTAAAGAATTTTCTGATGTGCGTGTAGAAAGATTGAAAAACATCTAATCTTAACACATCGATCAACAAGCCAATGCTTAAAAATTCGGTGATTTTGCGAGAAGGCTTCCAAACAAACTTCTGAATACCCACTTTATATTTGTAGGAGGCTTGATCTAAAAACTGATCTAATGAGTGAGCTGCTCCCTTTTCATACGTTTCAAAAAGATCACGTAAATCTGAATAATTGGCAGGCAAGTCGATCACCTCGTCTTTGGATAAAATAACTGAATAGGACGGATCAAGTCGAATTAAATCATAATAATCTGATGGTTTTTTCCCAAAGCGCGCAAAATAAGTTTCAAAAATATCGGGCATCCAATACCAACTTGGCCCCATATCGAACATGAATCCTTTTTCAGAAAACACGCGCGCACGGCCACCCGCCATTTCATTTTTTTCAAAAATTTCAACTTGATAGCCTAAATCAGCTAAGGCTGTGGCGGTAGATAGTCCGGAAAATCCGGCGCCAATGACAATTATTTTTTTGCTCTTATTCATCAAAAAAGGATTAGACAAATATATTAAATTTTAACGTTTCAATTTTGATAAAAAGAAAAAGTCAGACAATATCTGACTTTTTACTATTCTAATCTGTTAACCAAAAAACTATAAAACTCTATGCGTACATTTTAAGCGAACTTTTAAGAAGTTTTCTTGCAATGTGTATTCTATTTTTAACGGTTCCGATCGGCAAATCAAGCTCTTCAGCAATTTCATGGTATTTAAATCCCTGAAAATACATCAAGAAAGGAACTCGGTAAATTTCTTCTGTTAGGCAAAGTGCCTTGTCTATATCTTCCTTAATAAAATGGTTAACCGCATTATTTTCTTGTAAAGAATCACTTGAATTTATAAAATGTAAATTTTCCGTGGTATCGATAAAAGTATTTCTTCGGACCATTCGTTGGTATTGTGTGATAAACGTATTTTTCATGATGGTAAATAACCATGCTTTCAGGTTTGTTCCATCCGAATATTTTTCACGATTGGTGTAGGCTTTGACCAAAGTATCCTGAACCAAATCATTTGCATCATCTGAATCCCTAGTCAAACGCAAAGCAAATGGCTTCAAAAACTTAGAAAAATTACCTACTTGGTAAGAAAATTCTAGCGCAGTCATAAACGTGTTTGTTTTATTTTGTTTAACAAATATATAAAAAGATTAAACAAAAAATATATTTTCCAAAAAAATTTAATCTATCTATTTCGATCATTTAACATCGAACTTGTCCGATAAATCCATTTGATTTCAATAAATGCTCTTTTTTGACACTTTATTTATATTTTTACTCTCTTATTTATTTTTGTTTCTGTTTAATGATATCACCCAAAAATCTTTTTTTTATTTTTTTACTCTTAGCGTATCAAGGCATCTCTCAAACGGCATGCAATTGTACATTAAGGGGCAAAGTGATTTCTAAAGAGAGTGGCGAGGTAATTTCAGGTTCCTATATTTATTTGAAAGGCCAAAAAATAAATGCACAAACGGATGAAAAGGGAAATTTCAGATTAGAAAAAATTTGCCCGGGTACATATACCTTGGTTTGCGAAATGAGCAGTTTCAACAAAATAGAAACATCTATTACGTTAAAAGACCATGATGAACTAACTGAAAATTTAAGCTTAGAGACGCACGATGAGCATCTCATGGAGGTATTGGTCACCGGAAAAAAAACGGTAAATACTGCCCAACTAAAAGGAGAATTAAGCGCTGAAGAACGTTCCCAAAGAAATGGGTTAAGCCTTGGTGAAATGTTAAAAGGAATATCAGGCGTACAAAGTTTGCAAACAGGAAGCAGTATTTCAAAGCCCATCATTCATGGAATGCACTCTTCTCGGGTCATCATTTTAAATCAAGGCGTTAGGCAGGAGGGCCAACAATGGGGAAGTGAACATGCGCCGGAAGTTGATCCATTCGTTTCAAAAAACATACAAGTGATTAAGGGGCCTGCAGGGCTTCGATATGGAGGCGATGCGATCGGAGGTATTATTTTAATGGAACCCAATACCTTACCTGACACTAGCGGAATCAAGGGCGAGGCTCAAACCATATTCTTTACCAACGGAAGACAATTCGTCACTTCAGGCATGCTAGAAGGGGGGATCAAAAATGCTAATGGCTGGGGATGGAGAGTTCAAGGAACCTTAAAAAATGGGGGAAACACAAAAACAGCTAATTACAATTTAGCCAATACGGGGGTCGAAGAACAAAATTTTTCTACGGCGCTTGGATACAAAAATCAAAAAATGGGCACCGATTTGTTTATCAGTCGCTTCCACTCTGTCGTAGGCATTTATGCTGGATCCCACATTGGAAATATCAATGACCTCAAATCAGCTATCGCCAGCGAGCGGCCATTTGAGATTTATACGCCTACAAATTTTATTCGAGTAGTGGAGCGTCCCAACCAAGACATCACGCATTCATTGGCCAAACTAAAAGCCCACCTTAATCTTACAAACAAAACATTTAGAATGAATCTGGCGTATCAAGATAATGAACGACTAGAATTTGACGTAATGCGATTAGGAAAAAACATCAACACATTAAGTTTCAATCTTGAGACCTTAAGTTCTGAAATTTTAATGGATGAGACCAACTCCTCAAAATTATGGAAAGGACAATTTGGCCTAACATTTTTAACTCAAGGAAATCGAACATCGGGTACTCGTGTAAATCAACCCACGTTAACATCTAGTTTACTTCCTAATTATTTTCAGACCAACGTAGGAATTTTTGCTTTAGAAAGGTATGTGAATCAAGTGATGGAAATCGATATGGGGCTCAGATTAGATTCAAAAGACATTGAAACTCACCGACCTACACAAAATTATTCCCCCATTATAAAAAGTGAATTAAATAATTACCTAGGTCTTTCGGGAAGTTTGGGTTTAAAATACCATTGGACACAAAACTTCGAAAACCACTTGATCATCGCTAGAGCATTTAGAGCGCCAAGTCCTAACGAATTATTTTCTAATGGGGTTCATCACGGCGCAGGAGCATACGAAATAGGGGATCCACTCTTAAAAGGTGAAACCGCCTACAATGTAAGTCTAAACTCGGTATATAGAACTGGGAAATTAGAGGTAGAATTTGGCTTGTATAACAATAACATTCAACATTTTATTTATCTGAAGCCTTTAATGGAACAAGGTAATCCCGTGTTTATTACCACAGTACGGGGTAGTTTCCCTTCATTTACCTATGAACAAATTGATGCTAGTTTTAAAGGAATGGACGGACAAGTGTCCTACATTATTTCTGATTCATGGAGTCTTCAGCAAAAAACGAGTATTGTTCGGGCTTACGATGAATTAAATAAAGCCTACTTGGTCAATATTCCACCTGACCGATTTGAATACCTGATTCGTTATCAATTCAAAAAATACAATCAGTATGTAAGTTGGGGCCTGACTCAAATCTCCACTCAAAAAAGGGTTGAAAAAAATTCTGATTTTACCCCACCACCAAAAGGATATGTGTTGGGGCAAGTACATTGGGGAATCTCATTAAATAAATTTGACTTTGGGGTTTCAGTCACCAATGCATTCAACCTAGCATATCGGGATTACTTAAATCGATTCCGATATTTTGCCGATGACCAAGGACAAAACGTAAGTTTCAGAGCCACTTACCGCTTCAGTTAATTATCTTTTAAGCCAAGATTCAGGATTTTGCCGAACCGTATTCTTCCAAACTTGGAAATTAATTTCCGCCGTTCCATCCTCATCTGATGCTACAGTTCCTATTCGCTGTCCCGTGCGTACCCGTTGGCCCATGGAAACCGACACATTGTCTAACTTGCTATATACAGTAAAATAATCACCATGTTGGATCGCAACCACCGTATTAATCCCAGGAATATTAACCACCGACTGAACAATCCCGTCATATACCGTATGAACAGCAGAACCAGCGGAGGTTTGAATATCAATTCCATTGTTATTAATCATCACCCCCTTTAAAATGGGATGTTTATGAACGCCAAAATGATCTGAGATAAATCCCGATGGTACAGGGAAAGGCATTCTACCGCGCAAGGCTGCAAATGAACCAGCTAATTTAGCCTCATCAGCATTCATGTAATACGTATTTTTCTCTAAGACTGGTTCTGCAACCACTTGCTTGGCAACAGGCTTTTCTTTGGCAATTTCCTTTTTGGATTCAGGTTTCGAAATTTCTTCCACCTTATCAGCAGGCTTTTCATATTTTTTTACGAGCCCTTCTTCAAGCTTAGGCTTGGGTAGCTCTGGCTTGTTGACTTCTAATTTCTTAGCCTGCGCCGCCATACGTAATCGGCGCTCACGCTCCATACTTTTTTGAATCTCCCGCTGAACAATGCCCGCAATTAAATTATCTAATTTTCGGATCGCTAATTTTTTACGCTCCAACTCAATCTTCAATTTTTTCTCTTGTTGGGTCAATACCGTCACCACCTTTGCCTCTTTCGTTTTCATGACCTCCAACTTCACCTTTTCTTTTTCCTTGACAACCAACACTTTTTTCTCCTCATTTTTTTTGAAAATCACTTGCTGTTTTTTAGTCATTAAGTCTTGACGAGTCTCAAAAATCTTTTTAGCCTGCCCTTTCCGATTGGTGGTATATTGTTTTAAAAAATCAAACCGACGAACAAACTCTCCCAAATCAGATGATAAAAGCAAAAAACTTAATTTGTTATTGACCGTCGACACTTTCTCAGCTTCATATAACATCTTTGCATAAGCTTTTTTTAATCGCTCTAATTTGACTGCTAGCTTATCACTTTCTTGCGTTAATATTTTGGCTTCAGACGCTAATAAATTTTGATTTTCATTCAGTATATTAATTTGCTTTTTCTGAACAACAATCTGCTCCTTGAGTACATTTAATTTACCAATTGATACCTTTTTCTTTTTTGATGTTTTTGAAATAATGGAATTCAGCTCTTTTATTTTGACCAAATTATCATTCTTTTGTTGCTCCAACTGAGTTTTTTTATCCACTTGAGCATACATCTCAAAACCAATAAAAAGAGCAATCAATAAACTTATAGTGTATAATTTCATTTACGTAAAGGATTCAATAATTTTTCCGGAACCTTAAATGGGAATTCCAAAGGTGTATCTAAAAGCTCTACTTTAGAGTATTTAATGGTAATTAAAGTATTCACATTTTTATTATCCTTATCCTTAACATCTAAATTAATTTGGCTAGAAAAAGGAAAAAGCACTTGATTCAACATGGTGAACTCCTCGAAATCCATGGTCATCTTGTTGCTCGTAGGAACGTCATTAACTAATATTTTTTTTAATTTTCGGTTAGGACCCACCATGTTATCAATATTAATTCTCCCCTCTTGCTGCTTTAAAATAATATTTTCATTCTCCCGAATAACTCTTGAATTGTTCTTTTTATAAGGCTGATTCCCGACAATAAGCGACTGGAGAATCAAATAATCTACCTTAAAACCCATCACAACACTGACACTATCATAGGTTAAATTAAAATATTCTCCATTGATTTTTTGATAAAATTGGACCTTACTTTTAGAAAATAAACCTGTTGCCCCAGTAATCCCTGTTTGAGAAATATTAACCCAAATCAAGCTATCCTTTTTCATGCGAATATCAACCGTGTAGGTATCTTGGCTTTGTTGAGTCTTCCACACGATTTTAGACTTCGCTTTCAAATAATTAAAATTTAAATCATCCGTGACTAATTTTAATTCAGCATCGTCTATTTTCGGAGGCTCCATGACTTTCTTCGCCATTGTGTCAATGGACGGAACTTCCTTTTTAGCTAGGGTATCAATGTTTGATGTAAATAATGTCGCAGGTATTTTAGAAACGACCACCTTTTTTCCGCAAGAAAAAATACTAATTGCCATGAATAAAAAAAGGATGGATAGGCGCATCTTAAAATTAAAGGGGTAAGCTTCTACAAAATTATCTCAATTTTCGATAATTCGTTTATTTTCAATCTTTTTATCCAATTTATTACTAGCTCCTTCCAGTGAATTAGCTGTTTTCCAAGCCTTAACGGCATCATCTATGCGTCCATTTTTGTATAGAACGTCTCCATAATGTTCCCAAACCGTTGCGCTATTTTGCTTTTCATCCTTCAAGGCTTTTTCAATATAGAGCAATGATTCGAGGTAATCACCCTTTTGAAACAAGACCCATGCATACGTATCTAAATAAGTTCCATTAGTAGGAAATTTATCCACCAATTTCTTCGACATTAAAGCGGCTTTATCTAAACGATCACGCCTCAGAGATAAATAATAACTATAATTATTTAAGACATGCTCCTCCATGGGATTTACAACTAAAACCTTTTCAAAACTGGCATCGGATTGCTTATAAAGGCCTTTCGAATGGTATGCATCGCCCATTAAACCATACAATTGCGTGTACCAGCCATCCCGACTATTAGCCATGGGGACTGCGCCCTCAAATGAGCGAATGGATTCACTTATTTTTCCATTCAAATATTCCGCAAAGCCTTTTTGGAACCATAAATAACCTTGATTTGGGAAAAGAACAAGCGCCTCTTCCGCATGTATCGTCGCGCTATCTAATAAGTTCATCTCGTAATCTAATTGAATAATTCGAGCCCAAACTTCAAACTTAGAATTACCCATTCTTGCCGCATATAAATACGAAACTTGCGCTTCTTTGAACTTGGATATATTCGCCCACAAATCTCCTTCAAGTGCAGAAAACCTTGGATCTACAGGATATAAGCCCTTTAATTCTAAAACCATTTCATAGACCGTTTGCCAATCTTCTTTGGTCTGAATTAATGCTAAAATTTGGATAGTTAATTGGCCCAAAATCTCCGAACTCATTCGTGAATCTGAGGCTGCATGCAAAATTTCTGTACAAGTAGAATCCAAATTTTTTGCCTCCAAAAATAATTTGGCACTCATTAAATTCAACTGCCCCTGACTCGGATATTTAGATTTTAACGGGCGAATTTCATCTTGCAAAGTCTTCCCAGTGACCAAATCCCAAACCGTTTCCATCTGATCCCAGGTAAATAATAATTCATCAGGCGAATTTTCAATTAAACTAAAACCAGCTCCCATAGCACCTAAAACGTCTTTTTCCTTTAAATAAATAAACTGCTTTGTTCGAACAATTTCTGGGAAATCTTCTAACCACAACTCGACCCTTTTTAATGCATTCAACGCTTCCTTCCCATTTTCTTTCCATAAATAGGCCTGAGCTAAACGTAATCCAATTTCAGGCTGAATCGCATCAAATTCTGACATTTTATGAAGCGCTTCCAAAGCCTCATCTATTTTTCGTAAATCCAAAGCAATGTCCACATAGAATAACCCATAATCCATTGAATGAGGGGATAGTCTCCAAGCTTCTGCCGCATTTTGAAAAGCCAAAGAATTCTTATTTTGAGCCAAATAGGCCTTTCCAAGGTAATAATAAATAGAGGGCTCATTAGGAACTTCAAGAATCAAATGTTCCCAAATTAAAATAGCTTCGTCAAAATCATCTTTGATATAATGCCTCATACCTTCAGTCATTAACTCTTCCGACTGAGCACTTGTCAAAGTAGAAATATCCTTCTTTTTCTTTTGCCCAAAGATTGGACTCAAAGAGAAGCAAACCAAGAAAAAGATATAAACCCGAATTTTCATAAATAGAGCGAATATACCATTTTGAATTATCAATTTTAAAATATATTCAATAGATTCGCTGAATTAACCCAATAAGCACATGATAAAATACTTGCTACCACTCTGCATCCTGCTAAGTTTGCCTTCATTCGCTCAAGAAAAAACCATGGAATTCGAAGAATATGATCCTGTATCAACACTCGTTGTCCCTGAACATCTCGTTAAAAAGGCAAAATATCCTTTCATCGACATCCACAATCATCAAAACAATATGCCAACTCAAAATTTAGGCTATTTAGTGAAACAGATGGATAGTCTTAATATGAAATTCATGATCAACTTAAGCGGAAAAGGATCCTATAGAAGTGGTGCAAGAGAACAAGGAACTGATTTTTTAATTCGATCCGTCAATGCAGGAAAAGAAAAAGCTGATGGTCGGGTAATCGTTTTTACCAACTTGAATTTTAGTGATATCGATAACCCAAATTGGTCTGCCGAAACAGTCAAGGCTTTAGAAAAAGAAGTAAAAGGCGGGGCGATGGGATTGAAAATATTTAAAGACTTAGGCTTAGAAGTTAAAGACACAAAAGGAAATAGGTTACGCACAAATGACCCAAGACTCGATCCCATTTGGGCTAAATGCGGTGAATTAAATATTCCCATATTGATTCATACAGGAGAACCCATCGCATTTTTCGACGTGCACGATAAAACCAATGAGCGCTGGCTTGAACTTAAACAATTTCCAAGCCGAGCAAGACCTTCGTCCAAATACCCCTCTTGGAAAACAATCATGGATGAACAATTTGATATTATCAAAAGACATCCTAATACCAAATTTATCAGTGCGCATTTAGCTTGGCTCGGAAATAATTTATCCGAATTAGGCCGATTAATGGATCTTTATCCCAATATGTACACGGAGATCGGAGCAGTGATTCATGAACTCGGACGCCAACCAAAAACTGCCCGCGCTTTCATGATGAAATATCAAGACCGAGTCCTTTTTGGAAAAGACATTTGGACTACTTCTGAATACTATACCTATTTCCGTCTACTGGAAACCGCCGACGAATACTTTCCATACTACCGAAAAAGACATGCATTCTGGAGAATTTATGGATTAGAACTTCCGGATGAAGTACTCAAAAAAGTGTATTATAAAAATGCTTTACACCTTTTACCTAAGCTAGATAAAACTCAATTTCCTAAATAAACAAAACGATTAAGCTGAGTATTCAACTGGTCTAACCAAATTTTTGCACCTCGTTGATTCCAATGTGAGTCAGAGGTAAAGAAATTGGATGCGGCATTTTTTGACAAGCCTTCCGTCGCATCCATTAATTTTCCCTTAAAATCAGGATGCGATTTTATCCTTTGAATAAGCTGATTATCTGGCCTATTCTCTGTCCTCAGTACCGAAACAGGATTCGGAATAATAGAAAAGAGGACCTCATCGAAGCCCTTTGCTTTGTAATAATCCTGGATGGCATTTAATTCGGTCACTTGAGTTTTTATTTGTGCTTCACTTATGTCCGAAAATGAGCTACCCACATGTGCGGGGTTAATCGTTTCAGCTAAGTACAAAAAGTTTTGATCCTTTGAAATCGCAACTTCCTTATCAACTCTACCAAAGAAATTTAAATTAAAATCAGCTTTAAATTCCTTCAATGGTTCCCAAAAACCAAAATTAAACCAAGCAAATTCAATATTCGCCTCAAGAGATTGATGATATAAGTTTTCCTTAATCACCCGGTCTATTTCGGAAGTGAAAAATGCTATTTTCTGACGCATAGTGAGTTCAGAGTTTGTGGCCTCCTCCTTATCCAATCTTGCTTTCACGGAATTTAAATTAAGTAGACCCGACATATTTCGCTCGACCGATTCGATCAACAAGATATTTTTTTGTTTTTAGAAGGATTGATTTCCACGGGATTTGCGACAGACCAACGAATAAACTGGACTTGATTTATCCCCACATAATAGCGAGGATCCTCTTTGAAAAAACTGTACAAATAACTATCACCAAGAATAAAAAGCTTAGCCGTATCGCTATTTGCTTTTTGAACTATCGCCGGCAGTGAAACAAAATTAGTGTCTTTTACCTTTTTAAATTTACTTAAATACGTCAATCCATACAGATCGCCATACAAATATTTATCTGCTCCCAAAGCCCCTATTCGACTGTAACGATCACGAGTAACCCACTTCATACCCGTATTTGAACTAGTCAAATACAAGGTGAGTGCACAAAAAATAAACACAAGAAATGCGAGTAATTTTTGCATCGATTAAAACTGAAAATAGATAAACTGTTTCATATTAAAGACCCCAAAAAAGTAAATCAAAAATACCAATCCCACCATAATGGGCCAAAATAATTGAACCGAATCCACCTTTATTTTGTCCCTTTTTAAATCAAAAAGATATAATCCAATCATCAACAACATAGAAAATAGCAGTTCATTGGTGTTAAAAGCTAATGATATCGGGTCGGAAAATGTGCCTTGAGCGAGTTGACGGAAATAAATCTGTATATCCCCAAATTTTGGAATTCTAAAAAACACCCAAGCAATCGTCACCAATAAAAATGTGAATAATCGGTACAACCAAATTCCAGCCACTGTGTTGCGCTGATTAGCCGCCAAATTAGGGAAAAATCGATTAAGTGTTAGGCCAATTAATTGGAACAGTCCGTGTAAAGCTCCCCAAATCACAAAGTTCCAACTAGCTCCATGCCAAAAGCCTGATAAAATAAAGACAATCATAATGTTGATATACCAGCGGGGTACGGAAACTCGGTTACCCCCTAAGGAAAAATACACATAATCTTTAAACCAGGTGGAAAGGGAAATATGCCAACGGCGCCAAAAATCTGGAATAGATGTGGCCGAATAGGGTGCATTAAAATTATTCATCAATTTGAAACCCATCACCTTAGATGCACCAATAGCGATATCCGAATAACCTGAAAAATCGCAATAGATTTGAAATGAATAAAAGATACTGGCAATAATTAAATTCAAACTACTTTGGCTTGACAGATTAGCATAGGCTGGGTCAACCACCATCGCTAGTCGGTCCGCAATGACTACTTTTTTGAAAAAACCTTGCATCATTTGCAATAAGCCTGATTTTACTCGGTCCGTATCCCAAACATGCTTTTCGCGAAACTGATGAATCAAATTTTGTGGCCTTTCGATGGGACCGGCCACCAACTGTGGATAAAACATCACATAAAGACTATAAATCCCAAAATTCCGTTCCGCCTTTTGGTTCCCACGATACACCTCGATTGTATAACTCATGGCTTGAAACGTATGGAACGACAAGCCGATAGGAAGTAAAAAATTAAAAACCGGGAATTGAACAGGGACGGAGAAATAATTGGCTAGGGAATTAAAGTTGTCCGTGAAAAAAAAATAATATTTAAAAATGGCCAAAACACCTAAGTTGGCCAACAAACTAAATCCCAAAAATATTTTTTTCGCACTCCCCTGAAACCGTTCCAAATAGATTCCAGCTAAATAATCGATCACTATAGTCAGACCTAAAATTCCTAAATAAATGGGAACAAAAGCCATATAAAAATAACAAGAAGCTAAAAGCAATAAGGCCCACCTGTACTTGTGAGCTAATAAAAAATAAGCACTGGTCACAATTCCAAAAAACACCAAAAACTGCAATGAATTGAAAACCATGTCTACCTTGTTTTATGCAACGGTCAAACGGACATTTAAATTTATATCATCTATGCTCACTTCAGAAAAATCATCTCCTATTTCCTTCACCCAATTGATCGAAAGAGCCTGAACTTCTTGGGATATATATCCTTTAAATTCTGTCAAACTTTCTTTCCATTCACTGGTATTCTCTTGAATCGAAATATGAATTTTATCAATCACATCAAAACCTAGGTCTTTCCTTAAATTTTGGACACGGTTTACAAACTCACGAGCCATCCCTTCTCGAATCAATTCCGGACTTAGTGTATTGTCTAATGCAATAGTTAATCCCCCTTCACTGGCTGTCAAATAACCTGGCATATCCTCTGTCATCACTTCTATGTCACCCATTCCTATCTCAAATCCGTGCAGATTAACCGTGCCATTCGATTCCACCGTGGATAAATCATCTGTTGACATACCCGTGATAAGATCAGCGACAGCTTTCATGTCCTTTCCAAACTTTGGTCCCAAAGCTTTGAAATTCGGTTTAACCCGCTTACTCAAAACACCAGAAGCATCATTTAAATAATTCACCTGCTTAACATTAACTTCAGATTTAATTAAGTCTTCAACACGTCTAATTTGCTCGCGCACATTTTCTTGTAATACCGGTACCAAAACTTGGGCTAACGGTTGGCGCACCTTTAATTTATGCACCTTACGAATCGAGTGTACCAAAGAGCAAATTCGCTGAGCTAATTCCATCGAAGTCTCCAGATTTTCGTTTTTCCAAGCTGAATTAACCTGGACAAAATCTGTCAAATGAACTGATTCCTTCTGAGTCAAATTTTTATACAACCACTCTCCATAAAACGGTGCGATGGGTGACATCAGTTGGGCCACCGTTTCCAAACAAGTATACAGCGTCTGATAAGCCGCTTTTTTATCTGCGCTTAAGCCTAACTCTTTCGCCTCAGGATTCCAAAAACGACGTCTTGATAAACGAACATACCAATTCGACAAATGATCGCACACAAAATCTTGTATCGCCCGACCCGCTTTTGTGGGCTCATAGGTTTCAAAAGACTCATCCACCTCAGCAATTAAATTCATCAATTTAGATAAAATCCATCGATCTAATTCCGATAAATTTTCCTCTTCGACACGAACATTTGAGGCATCAAAACCATCTAGATTGGCATAAAGCGCAAAGAAATTATAGGTATTCGTTAACGTGCCAAAGAACTTATTTCGTACTTCAGTAATTCCGGCCAAATCAAATTTCAAATTATCCCATGGCTGAGCGTTGGTAATCATATACCAACGTGTAGGATCAGCGCCGTATTTCAATAAAGTGTCGAAAGGATCGATCGCATTACCGAGTCTTTTGGACATTTTGTTTCCATTTTTATCCAGCACTAAACCGGTGGAAACAACATGTTTAAAGGCGACCGAATCCTCCACCATGGCTGAAATTGCATGTAAAGTGAAGAACCAACCACGCGTTTGGTCCACTCCTTCCGATATAAAATCAGCAGGATACGATTTCTTAAATATTTCTTGATTCTCAAATGGATAGTGCCATTGGGCAAAAGGCATGGCACCCGAATCAAACCAAACATCGATCAAATCTAACTCTCGAGAAAGTATTTGACCCGCTGGACTCAACAAATAAATCTCATCCACAAAAGGTCTGTGTAAATCAGCTTGCCCATTTTCAAGGGCAATTTGGAATGCCGCATTTCCAGCTAATTGTTTCTCGGATAATTTCCCTGATGCATTTGCGAGGTTGATCTCATCGGCCAACTGTGCCAATGAGCCAATGCAAATTTCCTCAGATCCATCTTCTGTTCTCCAGATGGGCAGTGGGGTTCCCCAGTAACGTGAGCGAGATAAATTCCAGTCCACTAAATTCTCCAACCAGTTTCCAAAACGACCTGTTCCAGTGGATTCAGGCTTCCATTCAATCGTCTTATTTAAGGCAATTAATTTATCTTTGGCAGCCGTCGTTTTAATGAACCATGAGTCCAAAGGATAGTATAGAATGGGTTTATCCGTACGCCAACAATGGGGATAGGGGTGATCAAATTTCTGAACATTAAACGCTTTATTTTCGGTTTTTAATTGGATCGCAATTCGTTCATCCACCGACAAATACTTATCTCTTCCTTGTTTGATTCTAGCCTCTTCTTTTTCTTCATCTGTCAAATAAGCTTCTTTCACGGGCTCCAAGGCATAATCCGTCACTTCTTTGACAAAGCGTCCCTGACGATTTACTAAGGGTACATCTTTCCCATTTTCATCTTGAACCAAAATGGCTGGAATTCCATTTTGTTGGGCTACCCGAAAGTCATCCGCTCCGAAAGTTGGCGCAGTGTGAACCATCCCAGTACCATCTTCCGTCGTAACAAAATCCCCTAAAATAACTCGGAAAGCTGGTTCCTTAGGTGAAACGTAGGACATCAAAGCTTCATATTCAACCCCTTCTAAATCAGAACCCTTACACGAAGCCACAATCTGATAAGGAATTGCACTAGGCTTTTTGTCGGCGTCGACATACGCTTGGAAATCACCATTTTCAGCCGCAGCTTGGAAATAGTTTTTCACTAAATCCTTAGCTAAAACTACATGGACAGGTAAAAAAGTATAGGGGTTAAAAGTCTTAACCAAAACATAGGTAATATTTTTTCCTGCCGTAAGGGCTGCATTGGAAGGCAAAGTCCAAGGCGTGGTGGTCCAAGCAAGCAAATAAACAGGCTCCTGATTTGAATGATCAAACAAAAATGCGGATTTACTCGTCTTTTTTGCTTTAAACTGAGCAGTCAAAGAAGTGTCTTTTACATCTTTGTAACAACCAGGCTGATTTAACTCATGGGAGGATAAACCCGTTCCGGCTGCGGGGGAATAAGGCTGAATCGTATAGCCTTTATACAATAATCCTTGGTCATAAAGGCGTTTTAATAAGTTCCAAACGCTTTCAATATAAGGTGTCTGATAGGTCACATATGGGGAAGAAAGGTCGACCCAATACCCCATTTTCTCTGTTAAATCATTCCACTGATCTGTGAATTTCATCACAGTTTCACGGCAACGCTGGTTATATTCTTCGACGGAAATTGTTTTTCCGATATCCTCTTTGGTGATTCCTAACTCTTTTTCTACTTGTAATTCGACTGGAAGACCGTGGGTATCCCAACCCCCTTTTCGCTTCACTTGCTTCCCTTTCAGCGTTTGGTAACGGCAAAAAATATCTTTAATCGCCCTTGCCATCACGTGATGGATCCCCGGAGTTCCGTTGGCAGAAGGTGGCCCTTCATAAAAAGTATAGCTTGGTTTTCCTTCCCGACTAGAAATTGATTTTTCGAAAATGTCGTTATTTTTCCAGAAGTTTAAAATTTCTTCTGCTAATACAGCATAATCTAAATTTTTATATTCTTTGAAGGCCACAGTGTTTTTGTTTTTTATGAAATAATCGGCAAAATTGAGGCAAAAATAAGAAAAAATAATGGAAAGGTGACGATGCACCTCTCCTGCAATCGCGTAAATGTTGAGACAAGCCATTTAATAAAATGAACATTGAGTTACATCCGATCAAGCAATTACCCTTCCTATGAAAAAATCTGAAATTAGAGAAAAGGCCTTGTCGGAAAGAAAAAGTTGGTCTCAAAAAAAATTTGAATCAAAAAATGCACAATTATTGAATCAAATTCAAGCGTTCATACAGCCTCTGCCTAGAAATTTGATGCTCATGAGTTTTCATAGTATGGAACAACATCGAGAAATCATGACGGCCCAATTACATGAAATATTACTCAATGAACCCTATTATCACCAATTGATTTTTCCTAAAGTTGTGAAAAGCACGAGCCAATTAATTCCCTACTTGACAGATAAAAAATCAATATTTGTTCGATCTGACTGGGGGATTTTAGAACCGACGAATGATACCTCGATCCAGTTAAACCCTAAAGATATCGACTTAATATTCATTCCTTTATTGGCCGTGGACACACAGGGACATCGAGTTGGGTATGGAAAAGGGTTTTACGATCGATTTTTAGCGAACACTAAACCGGACCTGATTAAAATTGGTTTAGGTCTCGAGGAACCCATTGAACCTATTGAAGACTTGAATCCCTTTGATATTGCTTTGGATTTTGCCATCACGCCAAAATCAGTCTATCGTTTTCGTTGATTTATTTACAAAAAAGATTTCGAATCAAAATTTAAGCCCTAATTTTACAGGATTAAATAATTTCCATCTGGTGAAGGCGAAGCTATTGTTATTCTTTATTGTAATTTCTGGGCCTATTTTAGGTCAAAAAGAATTGAAAAAAGAATTATTTCCAATCGGCGAAACTCAAACTGGATTTAGAAAACAGTTTGTTTACAAACGGCAATTAATCGACAACCCATTGGCCTTGCAAATCCCTCTTTTGGAGGCACAAGATCCTTTGGTTAGCCGGGAATTTTTGATTTATAAAAGACAGCAAAGTCACATAAAATGGATTTCGGGAATAACAGCCTTACTTTCATTTTATACCTTACTAAAAAAAGATGCTGTTTCGGATGGTTTTTATTGGTCCGTGGTGGGAGGAAGTGCGGTGGCTAATTTATATTTTGGATCTGTTAGTGTTCGTCACTTTAGACGAGCGTTAAATCGATATAACGAATTAGCGAATGATGGATCAAAAATGAGTTTTAAGTATTCAACGGATGATCGTTTTGGTTCGTCGGTAGGTTTAGTTTGGCATTATAAATTTTAATTAAAACAAAAAATGAAAGTTGCGATTGTAGGCGCCACGGGATTAGTAGGTGGTGAAATTTTAAAAGTATTAGCGGAAAGAAACTTTCCTGTCACTGAAATAATTCCAGTTGCTTCCGAGCGGTCTATTGGAAAAAAAATAAACTTCAAAGGGGTTGATTACTCTGTCGTTGGCTATGAAACGGCCATCGCCATGAAACCTAATGTGGCAATTTTTTCAGCAGGCGGGGGTACCTCATTAGAGGTGGCACCTAAATTTGCCGCGGCAGGAATAACGGTTGTTGACAATTCATCCGCATGGCGCATGGATCCCACCAAAAAATTAGTGGTACCTGAAATTAATGCCTATACCTTGACCAAGGAGGATAAAATTATTGCCAACCCAAATTGCTCGACGATTCAAATGGTGGTTATTTTAAATCCATTGCATAAAAAATATAAAATTAAGCGTGTAGTGGTTTCGACGTATCAATCGGTGACCGGTACTGGAAAAGCTGCCGTGGACCAATTATTTGATGAGCGAGCAGGAAAAGAAAATATAGCTCGGGTATATCCACACAAGATTGATCTAAATGTATTGCCTCATATTGATGTTTTCTTGGACAATGGATATACGAAAGAAGAGATGAAAATGATTTTGGAAACTAAGAAAATCATGATGGATGATTCGATTCAGGTTACGGCAACCACTGTACGTATACCTACGATCGGCGGACATTCGGAAGCGGTAAATATTGAATTTGAACATGATTTTGATTTGGCAGAAGTACGAAATATTTTGGAACATGAGGAAGGTGTAATTGTTCAAGATGATCCTAAGAATTTTTTATACCCAATGCCGATCACTGCGCATGGAAAAGATGAAGTTTTTGTGGGTAGAATTCGCAGAGATGAGAGTCAAAAAAATACGTTGAACTTATGGATTGTAGCTGATAACTTACGTAAAGGAGCGGCGACCAATGCCATTCAAATAGCGGAATATTTGGCAAAAAATCAATTGATTTAATTTATCGAATAATATTCTCATTTCAGGCTATGACAAGACTTAGTGTCAATATCAATAAAATTGCCACTTTGCGAAATTCGCGCGGAGGGGACAATCCAAATTTATTGGACGTAGCCAAAGATTGTGAGCGATATGGAGCTGATGGCATTACGGTCCATCCGAGGCCCGATGAGCGACATATTCGATATGCAGATGTCTATGACTTAAAAAAAATAGTCACTACTGAATTTAATATTGAGGGAAATCCGCTTGAGGCATCCTTTGTCGACCTTGTTTTGTCGGTAAAACCAGAACAAGTGACCTTAGTACCTGATGCCTTGGGCCAACTCACGTCGAATCATGGTTGGAATACCATTGAGCATCAAGCCCTATTAATCAAAATAATTCGTCCTTTCCGGGAGGCGGGTATACGCGTATCAATTTTTGTAGATCCGGTTTTGGAAATGATAGAGGCGGCGGCGTCAACAGGAGCGGACCGAGTGGAACTGTATACGGAACCTTATGCAACAAACTTTGAAAGTAATCCCGTGGATGCGGTAACAAATTACCGTAAAGCTGCTTTTAGAGCGCATCAATTAGGCCTAGGGGTCAATGCGGGGCATGATTTAAGTTTAGAAAATTTAGCATATTTCAAAGCAAATGTCACCCCCTTAGATGAAGTGTCGATTGGCCACGCGCTCATTTGCGATGCTTTGTATTATGGATTGGAAAACACGATTCAGTTGTACAAACGCCAACTAAAATAACAAGCTCTTAGCAAACAAAAAGAGGCACAATGTATGTGCCTCTTTTCTTTTTATCTAATCCGATAAAATAATACTTATTCCTTTTCGCCAGTCAATACTACCTGGCCTCCAGCCACTGAAATTTTTACTGAACTAATTTTTCCACCAGAACGAGAAAAAATGATATCTGCATCATAACCTTGAATAGCTGTTGTAAATACGTCAGGAGTATTTGAAGCTTTCAAAACTGCCCCTTCTGTTGGGTTTGTATCCGAAGAAATTAATAATTTTCCTTCTTTCACATTCACCATCATTTTTTTAACATACTCATTATCAGCCATCTTGAAAGTAGCTGCATATTCGTCAATAGAAGCAGCAGAACTTGCACCTTCTTTCTCTCCCATTAATGTATTACCCTGGGCATCGATTTTCAATCCTTTCACTTTACCCCATTCGCGCGTAAAAGTAATCGTAGCGCTCATAGATTCAAGAACAAACTCATCTCCTGTCTTACCTTTTGCTAATTCAGAATCAGGCAAGCCCTCTGCTGAAAGAATTACTTTGCCTTCTTTGACATTTACTTTTAAAACCTTAACATATGGATTTTCTTGCATTTTGTAAGAACCAGAAAATTCATCATTAGAGGCTACTTGAGCAAAAGTATTTATTGAAAATAAAACTATGGCTACTAAAACAGTTAAAAAACGTGGATTTTTCATTTTAATTTATTTTTAGGTTTTGACAAAACTAATTGTTTTTTAATTATTTCTAATATATTAATTGGCTAAAATTGAATTTAAAAATATCATTTTCTTGTTATTTTTTGTTAAGCCATTTTGAATTTAAATTGTTTTACTTAATTTGGCACTCCCGAAAGGAATTAAAATCAATTCGCCCAAAATAAAATCGATAGGAGACGCAATATGGAATAAAACTCTACGTTAACAATAATTAGAATTTATGATTAAAATTCAAGTTAGCGATGCAGCGTTAATTTCAGCGTACATCCAAGGGGAAGACAAAGCGTTTGAGACATTAGTCAAGCGTAGTAAATCAAAGGTATTTACCAGTATATACTTGATCGTAAAAGACCGTTATGTAGCGGAAGATTTGCTTCAAGAAACATATATTAAAGCGATCGATGTGATTAAATCGGGGCGCTACAACGAAGAGGGGAAATTTTTACCTTGGGTTGCTCGCATAGCTCACAATTTAGCCATTGATTATTTTCGTAAGGAAAAAAGATATCCTACGATTGTATTAGAAGATGGTTCGAAGGTGTTTAACAGTTTTGATTTTGCGGAAGACTCAGCTGAGGATTTGCAAATGAAATCCGATCAAATCGCTAATGTTAGGGAGATGATCAAAAAACTACCCGAAGAGCAAAGAGAAGTTTTAGTTTTGAGGCATTATGAGGAATTAAGTTTCCAAGAAATTGCCGAACAAACGGGAGTTAGTATAAATACGGCCTTAGGGAGAATGAGGTATGCCTTGATCAACCTAAGAAAAATGATAGAAAAACAAGAGAGTGCCTATGACGCAAAACTTTACCCCAAATGACCTTATTAAAATCTTATATGAGCCTAAAGCAGGGCTCGATCAGCTTTTAAATTCTGAAGAATGCTCGGAGTTAGCATCTTTTCAAAAGGTAAAAGATAAATTAGAAGAGGCCTTAACGGAGCCCTCTAATCGATCTGTAGAGGCTATTTTAGCTTATTCTAAAATTAAGTCGGCCCTACATTCCTGAGCGGAAAAACAATCTTAAAATAATTCTTACCTTTGTTCAAAGCACATTTGATGCAAAAGAAAGAACGATTTCAAGCTTTTATTTCCCATTTTTCGACCCGTTTTCCTACGGCGGAAACGGAACTTCATTATTCAAATCCATTTGAACTTTTGGTGGCTGTAGTTTTGTCGGCTCAATGTACCGACAAGCGAATCAACCAAATTACCCCTACCCTATTTAAGCGATTTCCGGATGCAAAGGCGCTTTCAGAATCATCCGTAGATGAAATTTTTTCCTACATTAGATCAGTTTCTTACCCTAATAATAAGGCGAAACACTTATTAGGTTTGGGCCAACGAATGGTCGATTCATTCGAGGGTCAAGTTCCAGAAACGATGGAAGATTTACAAAGTTTGCCAGGTGTGGGCCGTAAAACAGCTAATGTAATTGCCTCCGTAATTTACAACCAGCCCACCATGGCCGTGGATACACATGTTTTTAGGGTTTCTCGCCGACTAGGACTCGTTCCAAAAACGGCAAACACACCCCTAAAAGTCGAGCTCTCCATTATCAAACATTTACCAGACGACATCATTCCAGTAGCCCACCATTGGTTAATTTTGCATGGAAGGTACATATGCTTGGCCAGAACGCCCAAATGCCAAGTTTGTGAAATCAGTCATTTTTGTGCTCATTTTGAAAAAATAAAATGATCGAATTCATCCAATTACATGGCTTAGAATATGCAGGTATAATCACGGCTCTTTTGGGTGTTTTTTATTCCACTAAACAGCGTAAAATTGCCTGGGTTTGGAATTTTATCGCTTCCTTTATCTACGGCATTCTTTTTTATCAGGTAGGTCTTTACTCCGACATGGAATTGCAGGGAATATTTATGGCCATGGCAATTTATGGATTTGTGCAATGGAATCAACCTTCTCAGTTGTTAGAAGTAAGTGAGTCGAGTGGTTCAAACCTGATAATCGGCATCGGAGGATCTGTTCTTTTTGGGGTAATCTCAGGCTATTTACATCATGACCTTTCCAATGTTTCCTTCCCATATTTAGATGCGACACTAACAGGCTTTAGCATTTGGGGTACTTATTTGGCGGCTAAAATAAAAATTGAAAACTGGCTGGTATGGATTTTTGTGAATATTATTTACATCGGAATCTATCTATATAAGGGAATGAATGAAACAGCAATACTTTACGTCATCTTCCTAATTTTTGCTTTTAGAGGATTTTATACTTGGAAAAAAAAATTGTCATAGATTTTATATCAATAATTACCTAAATCAATCATATAAAATTATCTTTGTAAAAATGTTAACTAAAAATATTTAAAGGTTTGATATTCAAGCGTTTTGAGTAAAATCTTTGATATTTACCATTCTTAATCATTCGATATTTATTATGGGAAACGAAGAAAAACAACGCTATTCAGCGGAGGAGTTAAAAGAATTTGAACAAATAATTTTAGAAAAACTAGAAGACTCAAGATCCGAATTAACTTATTTAAGAGAAACACTTTCAAAAAAGAACGACAGCGGAACGGATAAAACCTCGGGTAATTCAAAAGTCATGGAAGATGGGGCTGAAACTGCCGAAAAAGAAAACATGAACCAATTGGCCGTTCGATTACAAAAATTCATTGGAAGTCTTGAAAAAGCATTAATGAGAATTAAGAATGGAACATATGGCGTATGCGTAGAATCTGGAAAATTAATTTCGAAAGAGCGTTTACGTTTAGTTCCGCATACGCAACATTCCATTGAGGCAAAATTAAAACAACGATAAATGGGGATTTTTGATAATTCTAAACTTGTAGACTTGGTCACAAAATACATCAAAACTCAATTGGAGTTGGTGAAATTGGACATCCAAGAACGCTTAGAAGAATTATTATCAAGAGTTTTCAAATTTATATTAGCCGCATTTGCGGTTGGGATTACCCTTTTATTTTTACTACTGGGACTAGCAAATTTGCTGAATGACTACTTTAAAAGTTCCTTTATTGGATATATGAGTGTGTCAGGAATAGCGCTGATCATTAGCTTCATCATTATTTATTCCTTGAATAAAAAAACTCCAGATACTCCATTGAACGATGTGGAGGAAGTTGACGAATTTATAAATGCCATCGAGAACGATCATGACTGATTTAGAGAATAAACGTAAAGCATTAGAAGTGCAAGCAAATGAAGTAAAATCAAATATTTCGTTAGAAATGGACGATTTGAAAAAAATAGCGAAAGAGCGCGGCAATCAAATTTTAATTGCCGGAGGAATTGTTGCTGGAAGTTATTTGATCTATTCCCTTTTCTCGGGAGGTAGCGAATCTAAAAAGGAAGGGAAAAACGAATCGTCATTTTTAGGATCAGCCATTAAATCCTATTTGTTAGCCGTCGCGCTATCAATGGCAAAAGATAAGTTAGTTGATTATCTCAAAAATCTCGAGGAAGAATCGGTATCAAAAGAACAATAAATCAAAATCTCAAACGTTTGCTTTTTTGTAGCGCTTTCAGCAAGCTTTACTAACTTTTGAAAAGTTAGTAAAGCTAAAATGCACCCCGACCCATCAAAAAAAGCAAAAATAAAAAGGACTAATTTTCCATTAAATACGCCTTAATAAAATCATTGATTTCACCGTCCAACACCGCATCGGTATTTGACGTTTGGTGGTTTGTCCGATGGTCTTTCACCCGTCGGTCATCTAATACGTAAGATCTGATTTGAGAACCCCACTCGATTTTCTTTTTACCTGCCTCCACCTCAGCGCGAGCAGCATTGCGTTTATCAATCTCGATTTGGTATAGTTTAGACTTCAATAATCGGAGGGCTACTTCCTTATTCATCAACTGCGAACGTTCTTGTTGGCACGCAATGATAATCCCAGAAGGCTTGTGAGTTAAACGCACGGCTGTTTCTACTTTATTGACATTTTGACCCCCAGCACCACCTGAACGAAAAGTATCCCAATCAATATCAGCAGGATTAATGTCAATTTCAATCGTATCATCCGCTAAAGGACACACATATACAGAAGCAAATGAGGTATGCCGACGCGCATTTGAGTCGAAAGGTGATATACGAACGAGGCGGTGAACACCATTTTCAGATTTTAAATTTCCATAGGCAAACTCTCCATCTACTTCGATGGTAACTGATTTTATACCTGCAACGTCTCCATCATTTTGATCAACCAAGCGAATTTTAAATCCATTTTTCTCGGACCACATTTGATACATTCGTAACAACATAGACGCCCAATCTTGTGATTCTGTTCCTCCTGCGCCCGCATTAATTTCGAGTACAGCACTCATATTATCCCCCTCATCAGACATCATCTTACGAAATTCTAAAGCTTCTAACTTCGCCTCTAGTTTTTCACCTTCCGCATCTACTTCCGCTTCGGTGGCTTCCTGCATTTCGTAAAATTCCCAGATGGTTTCTAGATCGCCTTGGGCATTGGATAATTGGTCAAAGCCGTCGGTCCAAAACTTCAGTCCCCGCATCTCCCTCATGGTGGTTTCAGCCTTTGTAGGATTATCCCAAAATGCCGGATCCAGCGTGACCGTTTCTAATTCTGAAATTAAATATTTTTTGTGATCGTAGTCAAAGATACCTCCTTAAAGCCTCTATTCTGGCTTTCAGGTCATTGAACCTGTCCTTAGTCATGTGATTTTCTTCTTTATAAAGTGCAAATATACCCGATTTTGTGCTAAATTGCGGCCTCATTCATATAAATCATTAATAAAATGGCGCAATCTTACGATTTGATCGTGGTAGGCTCAGGCCCTGGAGGTTATGTAGCAGCTATCCGAGCTTCTCAATTAGGTTTAAAATGTGCGGTAATCGAAAAAGAATCCTTAGGGGGAATATGCCTAAACTGGGGATGTATACCTACTAAAGCACTTTTGAAATCTGCCCAAGTTTTTGAATACATCAAACATGCCTCTGACTATGGAATTACAGTCAAAGGAGCCGAAGCTGATTTCTCAGCTGTCATTTCACGTTCACGTGGAGTAGCTGATAGCATGAGTAAAGGCGTGCAATTTTTGATGAAAAAAAATAAAATTGACGTCATCATGGGAACTGGGAAAATCAAAACCGGTAAAAAAGTTGAGGTGATAGATTCAGAAGGTAAGTCGGCCGTTTACGATGGAAAATACATCATGATAGCCACCGGCGCACGTGCACGTGCCTTGCCAAATATCCCCATAGACGGAGAAAAAGTGATTGAATACCGTAAAGCAATGAGTTTGGCAAAACGTCCAGATTCGATGGTCATCATCGGCTCTGGAGCCATAGGTGTAGAATTTGCTTATGTATATGCTGCGATGGGCACTAAAGTGACTATTGTTGAGTTTCTTCCGAATGTTGTGCCTGTGGAAGATGAAGATGTTTCCAAAGAGTTGGCCAAGCAATATAAAAAAATGGGGATCGATATCTTGACCAATTCAAGTGTTGAGAAAGTAGATACCAAAGGAAAAGGTTGCAAAGTAAGCATTAAAACGCCTACCGGAAATCAAGAAATATCATGTGATATTGTTTTATCCGCGGCAGGTGTTATTTCAAATCTTGAAAACATCGGCTTGGAGGAAGTAGGTATTATTGTGGATAAAGGTAAAATTCCCGTTAATGCATGGTACGAAACCAATATTCCAGGATATTATGCCATAGGAGATGTAACACCGGGACCTGCTTTGGCTCACGTAGCGTCAGCGGAGGGAATTATTTGTGTGGAGAAAATCGCGGGTCACAAGACAGAAGCTTTGGATTATAGCAACATACCGGGTTGTACCTATTGTACCCCAGAAATCGCTTCCGTGGGAATGACGGAGAAAAAAGCGATCGAAGCTGGATATGAAATTAAAGTGGGGAAATTCCCTTTTGTGGCCTCAGGTAAAGCAACAGCCGCCGGAGCTAGAGACGGATTTGTTAAAGTCATTTATGATGCCAAATATGGTGAATTACTTGGCGCCCACATGATTGGATATAACGTAACTGAATTAATTGCCGAGGCCGTCGTGGTCAGGAAATTAGAAAGCACTGCATACGAAATCATGAAATCCATTCATCCACATCCAACAATGTCAGAGGCATTTAAAGGTGCGACGGAGGCAGCTTATGGAGAGGCGGTAGATTTATAATCTGACCCGGAAGTAAAGCAAAAGAGGAGCTAGAGCTCCTCTTTTTTTATGCCTTAAAAATCAATTTCAATTATAGAGATCTAACTTTAATGCTCTTATAAGCTACTTTACTTTTAGGATCATGCGCCTGAAGGGCAATTGTTCCGGCTTTGATTAAGCGTTGTTCTTGGCCTTTGCTACGTAAAGGATTCTCTGGTTGGGTATAATCCACCACAGTTACTCCATTTATTTTAGTTACGATTCGATTTCCTTTAACGGTCACATTCAAATCAAACCACTCTTCATCTTTGACAAAACGCTCCGATGTATCCACGATATTATACAAAGAAGCTGTTCTGCGCCAATCTGTATGCGAGTTATTTACTTGCACTTCATATCCTACTGAAGGAAAGCCTACAGGTAAAAAATCTGTACATACATACAATCCAGAGTTAGAGCCAGGGAATGTCATTACTGTTGCTTGAACTTCAAAATCTTTGAAATTATGATCACCCACTGGGCCATCATAAAACAAATGACCACGAGGTCCTTCAATAATAATAGAGCCATTTTCAACTCTAAAAGAGGCTGGACTTTCATTAATTTTCCAATTATTTAACGATTTCCCGTCAAACAATTCAACCCATTTTTTTCCTTGAGCTGATACTTGCAAAGTCATTAAAACCAAGAATACTACAATTACATTTTTCATTATTTATTAAGTTTAGATTTGATTTAAAGTTTAATTCCCCATTGAGCATTCATTTTTCTACCCAGCAAAGCATTTGCCGCGGCATCATTGAATTTCTCAGATTTAGGATTCCAAGTTAATGATTTATTTAGTGCGTAGGCAATGTTTCCTATGTTGCATACAGAGGCCGTTCTATGACCAATCTCCACGTCACAAATAGGCATTGACCGATTACGAATAGCGTTTAAGAAATCTTTGTAATGATTGTCGCTGGCGTATACATGCTTCTCGTTCGCTCCAATGATCCGATCTTTTAACTCCGGCTTTGAAGTTTCTAGTTTCTTTCTTTGAACACGTAAAGTGCCTTCGGTGCCTAAAAATTCAATTCCATTATTCCACTCCCATGGCTGATGCGTCATGGTGATGCCATTGGCATAAGTGTAGGTTAAAAATTCATTGCCGTTGGTTTTAGGAGCGTCTACTTTTACTGGACCACTTCCATCCATGTCGAGCGCCCATTGGACGATATCAAACATGTGCGCACCCCAATCCGTCATACCGCCTCCACCAAATTCTTTGTATTTACGCCAATTTGGGAATACATCTTTGGATAATGGCGGAGCCAATTCTGAATTAAATGGGACCGCACTATTTGGTCCTAGCCACTTTTCAAAATCGAGTCCCATGGGCATTTCTTCAGCAGCTAAATCATAGGCGATGGGAGGTGGACCCACATTCACTTTAATTGATTTCACTTCTCCTATATATCCATTGCGAATTAATTCGGCGGCTTGTCTAAATTCAGGCCAAGAACGTTGCATCGATCCGGTTTGAAACACACGCTTATTTTTTCTAGTAGCATCCACCATTGCGCGTCCCTCTTTTACCGTTAATGAAAGAGGTTTTTCACAATAGATATCTTTTCCTGCTGCTGCTGCACGAACCGACATAGCTGCATGCCAATGATCAGGGCTTGCGATGACCACTGCATCTACATTTTTAAGCGCTAATAATTCTCGAAAATCTTGATAGTTAGGTATTTCAGAATAGTTACCCAAAGAAGGAGTTTTTGCATAAATATCTTTTACGCGATCTACAAACTGCTTAGCTTTTGCTTGGTATACTTCTGAAATGGCCGTGATTCGAACTTCACCCGTATTCAAAAATGAATTGGATAGGCCTTTTCCTTGTTTTCCTGTGCCAATAAACCCTAAGTTCATGATGTCACTTGGAGCCAAATAAAGCGATCCATCTGGACGTTTACCTCCTAACACATGGCGTGGGACAATTAAAAACGAACCAAATGCAAGACTAGCCTTGGCAAGAAAATCGCGTCTTTTAACGGATTGTGGTAATGAATTTTTCATGTTTAATAGGTTAATTATTTTGTAAAAATATACTTTTTCTTTAAAAATCCTATTCAACTATATCAGGTAAATATTGATTTAAGTCGATCTACACTCCAAAAAAACTTAAGTTAAATAAGGAGAGCGTACTGCTTGAATTGTTTTGCAGATTTTCTGGGAAAAAAATCGAATGTTAACTAAGGGTAAAATAAAAAATTCCATCAATTCACTCTCAATAGATGAGGAGAAAGTATTAA
>CAIZMB010000063.1:5000-19449 GCA_903933935.1 uncultured Cytophagaceae bacterium | reverse complement strand
CTCATAATATTATATTTTAATTATATGTTAAATCTATGTAAAGAAATTATTAATAAAAACTTTAGTGTGTTAAATTTTTGGGTGAGCCTGAAAATTTAACATTGAAAAAACTAATTTTTGATCTTAGACACAAAATCATAGCTAACTATTCCCATGCAAACAGAGACATTTAAAGAATGTTTCGTCCCAAATTGAGGTATTTCAAGCGAATAGTCGGCCGAATGAATAAACAAATCATTTACGCCAAACACTTCATTCCCAAATACAAAAGCGTACTTATGATTTTGATCAGGCATAAAGTCAAATAAAGAGATCGCATCTTTGACTTGTTCAATGCATATTATTTTAAAACCAGAATTTTTTAAGGCTTGTATGCAGGTTGATGGGCTTTCAAAATACGACCAATCAACAGATTCGTCAGCCCCTAAAGCAGTTTTTGATATTTCTCTATGCGGAGGTTTTGCTGTTATTCCACACAAATATATATGTGAACACCGGAATGAATCAGCGGTTCGAAATGCTGACCCTACATTGTTCATGCTCCGGATATCATCCAAAACAAAAACAAAAGGAAACTTTTCTGAATTTTTAAATTGTGTTACATCGAGCCTATTTAGCTCGTCCATCGACAACTTTTCATTCATCTATTGTACGATCCAAGTAAACGGATAGGCTAACTCAGGAATTTTAACCCGATCGGCCAACTTTTCTAACCTAGTAGGCAAATTAGCAACATAGTCTCTTGCCTTCTCAGCGACATCATTTAAACCAGACATTTTTTCAATATCCCAATCCTTAATCAAGCCTTGCATGATACTGATGTAATCTAAGGTTGTATAAACACCGATTCTTTGTGCTGCATCTGAAAAATGCTCATAAACAGAGCTTTTAGCTCCATTGATTTCGCGTAAAAAATGTGCTGGCATAACGATTTTCTTTTTCATCATATCAGCAAATGCAATCATCATTTCAGATGGATCTAATTTGAAAATTTCGGTAACAAATGCCTTATATGCTTTCGCATGCCTTAATTCATCCGCAGCAATTTGCGCACACATTCTTGACAACAATGAGTTCCCGTGTTGTTTCGCTAAAGAGGCCGTTCTGCGATGAGATACGTTTGTTGCCATCTCTTGAAACGAAGTATAAATAAAATTGCGATATGGATCGCCTGAAGTGCCTATATCAAAACCATCAGCAATTAAATACTGGGTTGAAACAGCCACAGAATGCATGTCAACCTTACCTGATAAGTATAAGTAAGTTCCTAATAAATTACCATGTCTACCTTCCTCAGCAGTCCAATTACGTATCCAACGTACCCAACTATTTTCTTGATCTTGCTGGTTTACCGTATCCATTCCCATCAACCATGACTCATATGTTGGCAATGCCTCCTCAGTAATTGTATCCCCAATTAACACCGCCCAATAATCATAAGGCAACTCTTTTGCCGCTTCCTGCAATAACTTTACTTCATCAAAAAAATTATCTTTTGTTGAATCAGGAAGCATGTCTGAGGGCTGCCAATTACTATCAATTGGGTTTAAATATTGAGCAACAAAGTTGTCCATATTCCGGCCTAACTCAGTCATCACCTCTAATCTAGTTGTTGAAAGGGACATAAATAATTTATTTGAAAAAATAATAAAATTTAAATTAGTAAAATAATTGAGGATTCCCTAAATCAAAGACACCAAATCGAGATTTGTTTGATATTAGTTTCATCCCCATCAGTAAAAACACGAAATTTTTATATATAGCCACCAAAAGCCATAAGCTAGAAATAACAGTAAAAAGTACGGGACTAAATACTAGAACTATGCTTGAATGTAAATTCTTCATCAGCTAAAACTAAGTAAAAAGCATTTTTATAATTTGGACTAAACCAATCACCCAAATTATAATACGTTGACTCCTCACCCAATGGAAAAGTAATGGGATGATGTCTATGCCCAAAAACATACGCTTTTTTCATATTATTTGATTTTACATCTACATGCAATTGATCCCTTACATAATTCAAGATAAAGTCTGTATCTGAATTGAACGGAACATCCCCAGCTGAAATCGTATCCGATTTACGCGTATTAGACCACAAATGCGCTAAGCACACCCCTAAATCTGGATGCAAAATTTTAAATAAAAAAATGGATATTGGATTAACAAAAATTTGTTTTAAAAACTTGTATCCATAATCTCCTGGACCTAAACCATCTCCATGTCCCAACAAAGCATTAACTGATTTCCCTTGTAGATTAAAACTAAACTCAGTAGGCTGTTGATAAATGATGGCACCTACTTCATCTTTCAAATAGCTTTTTAACCACAAATCATGATTGCCCACAAAAATATGAATTCGAATCCCTGTGTCATTCATCTCGGCTAATTTGCCTAAAAAACGAACAAATCCCTTGGGCACCACTTGACTATATTCAAACCAGAAATCAAACAAATCACCTAATAAAAAAACATCAGATGCATCTTTTTGAACTTGGCTGAGCCAAGAAATGATATACTTCTCCCTTGCTAATGATTCTGCATGGTTAGGAAATCCTAGATGAAAATCAGACGCAAAATAGGCCTTTTTGCCTGCAGGAATTTGAATTTCAATCATATACTATCCAAAAAAAAGGTGGAGAATAACCCCACCCAATTTATATTTTTACTTCGCTTTAGGCACCCTTTTCACCGCAGGCTTTTTCTCCTCCTTAGGCTCCTGTGTTGGCTCCTTTTTAGGTTTAGGCTTAGCAGCAACTTTCTTTGGTGCATTTTTTTCATTCTCTGCTAAATCACGAACATCTTTAGCATCTTTTCTTTTCTTTTCAGTTTCACCTTTAATAAACTCTTGATACGAGGTCAATTGCTCAAAAGGACGAGGGCCAACCAACTCTTCTAAATCACTTTGAAAAAGAACTTCTTTTTTCAATAATTGCTCTGCGAGAATTGTTAACTTATCTTTTTTATCACTTAATAATTTTTTTGTTCGCACATAAGCCTCCGCGATAATCTTACGAACTTCTTCATCGATCTCTCTTGCCGTCTGCTCTGAATATGGCTTATTAAATTGATATTCAGACCCTTTAGAATCATAATAAGAAATATTACCCAACTTATCATTCATTCCGTAAACAGTTACCATCGAATACGCCAATTTTGTAATTCTCTCTAAATCGTTCTGCGCACCGGTTGATATTTTACCAAAAATAATTTCCTCCGCAGCTCTTCCACCTAAAGTCACACACATTTCATCCATCAATTGCTCCGTGCGATACAAAAACTGCTCTTTCGGTAAATACTGGGCATACCCTAATGCAGCTACTCCTCTTGGTACAATAGACACTTTAACCAATGGATTAGCATGCTCCAAAAACCAACCCGCAATCGCATGGCCAGCCTCATGAAATGCTACTATTTTCTTCTCTAAGGGAGAAATTAATTTATTTTTCTTCTCCAAGCCTCCAATTACGCGGTCCATTGCTTCTTGGAAATCATCCATGTCAACAGCAGATTTATTTCGACGTGCAGCAATTAAGGCTGCCTCATTACACACATTGGCAATTTCAGCCCCCGCAAACCCTGGTGTTTGTGCTGATAATTCTTTAGGATCAACATCTTGAGCCAATTTCACCGGCTTCAAGTGGACTTTAAAAATAGCCTCTCGGCCAATAATATCTGGCTTGTCAATCGAAATAGTACGATCAAATCGACCAGGCCTTAAAAGTGCTGGATCTAAAACATCAGGACGGTTTGTGGCCGCCAAAATGATAATGCCAGAATCAGTAGCAAAGCCATCCATTTCAACCAATAAGGAATTCAAGGTATTCTCTCTTTCATCATTAGAACCCGGCATTTGACCTCTTCCCCTCGATCGACCCACCGCATCAATTTCATCAATAAAAATGATACAAGGCGCCTTTTCCTTAGCTTGCTTAAACAAATCCCTTACCCGAGCCGCACCCACTCCCACAAACATCTCAACAAAATCAGAACCTGAAAGTGAGAAGAATGGAACACCCGCTTCCCCAGCAACAGCCTTCGCCAGGAGCGTTTTACCTGTACCTGGAGGGCCTACTAACAAGGCACCTTTGGGAATTTTACCTCCCAAATCAGTGAATTTTTTAGGGAACTTTAAAAACTCAACAATCTCTTGAATTTCCTCTTTCGCTTCATCTAAACCCGCAACATCATTGAAAGTAATCTTAACCTTTGCTTCCCCTTCGATTAATGTAGCACGACTTCTTCCAATATTAAATATTTGACCCCCAGCGCCTCCACTGCCTCCCATACGGAAAAACAAAAAGTAAAAACTTAAACCCATTAAGATAAAGAAACCCCATGTACCCAACCAATCCAAAGGACCCGTTCTCGTTTCTGGAGTAGCAAAAATTCGCTCGTTACGAGGAAAATTCTTTTGACGATCTTCAAGAAAATGCTCAAAGCCCTCCTTTGAAATAATAGGGAATTCAAAATGTGGACCTTTTTTAATGGAAATCATGCCCTGAGGAGACTCCTTGAAATATTTACTAACATAGGTGGACTTTAAACTCACCTCGACCAAGCGATCATTCACGATCGTAACTCCCTCCACTTCCTTTTGAATAATCATGGATTCAAATTGATTTTGATTAATCTCCTGCAATGTCCTTTGCTTGGTAAAAAAGAACATACTAACCATGGTAACGGCTAGACCAATCAAAAGCCAACTCTGCATACCTCCAACTGGCTTTTTAGGTAATCTAGGTTGAATTCCCGAACGCTTACTGTTTTTAAAATTACTTCCTTGTTTAGCCATTTTGTTTTTAGGTATTTGGGCATTTAAACTTTAAAACAATCCAATTAGTTCGAAAAATTTAAAAAATTATTTCAAATTAACTAGTCTTGTCAACTCTACTTAGTTTTAATCTGGAATATTGGTGAATTTAGCATCCCCCCAAAGCTCCTCCAATTTGAAAAATGTACGCTTGTCTTTCAAAAATACGTGTACAATTACTTCGTAATAATCCATCAAAATCCATTCTCGATTTGCTCTACCCTCCATCGCATGCACATGAACACGCGCTTGTTCCCAAACTTCTTTGTCAACCGAGTCCGCAATGGCTTCAATTTGAGTATCGGATGTACCCGAACAAATAACAAAAAAATCAGTAAAAGCATTATGAACACCTCTTAAGTCCATCACGACAATCTCTTGAGCTTTTTTCTCTTGCATTCCCTTCACCACACATTGAACTAATACTTCAGATGAATCAACGTTAATAGCGGCTTTCTTAGGACTTTTAGGCATAAATGATTTTTAAACGAATAAAAAATTAAATTTGTTGTTGTAAACATAAAATTACAAATAAAATTTGAACAAATATCAAGCTCCCACTCGGTTCGTAGGCAAAAACACCAAATATCATGAATCATGTGCTTCTACGAATTCAATAGGATTCCAAGAGGCACTTGAATATCAGTTACCTGATGGTTTTGCCTGGATTGCTGGACACCAAACAGAAGGCAAAGGTCAGAGGGGAAATAAATGGCTGGCCCAACCGAATGAAAATTTATTAGTTTCCTACTTATTGAAGCCAAAAAATCAACAACCCTCGAATCAATTTTATTTAAGCAAAGCTATTTCTGTAGGCATTCTTGAAGGGCTACAAAAATGGGCCAACAATACAATTTTGGAAGAATTGCCCATTAAAATCAAGTGGCCCAATGACATCTACATAGAAGAACAAAAGATCGCCGGAATCCTGATTGAAAATAATTTCCAAGCAGGAAAATGGAACTTTTGCATCGTGGGAATCGGGATAAATATTAACCAAACAGATTTCGAACATTTAAGAGCTAGCTCATTAAAAAAATGGACTAAATCACCCTTCAAAATCGATATTCAAGAAATTTTCAATGCCATTTCAATTGAAATTGAAAACCAGTACCAACTTTTTCTATCAAACAATTTTGAACAAATAGATAAAGTCTATCATCAAAATTTATTCCGAATGCAAACTAAGGCACTTTTCGAAGATGAAACAGGAGTATTTTCAGCTGAAATAATTCGAGTAAATCCCAATGGTCATCTAGTGCTTGAAAAATCGAATGAAATCAGGGTATATGATTTAAAAGAATTAAGTTTTATTTTTAGCGAATAAAACCTATTAAACAATGATCACTACCTACCAAAGCAATTTGGAAAATTTCTATTATTGGGCCCAAAAACAACCCAATGAAATTTTCCTTAAACAACCTATAGGTGATGATTACATAGATTTTTCATATCAAGCCTCTGAAAATCAGGTTAATAAATTAGCCGCATTCCTTCAAGAAAAAGTTCATTCAGGTCCCAAACATGTAGGTATATTGTCAAAGAATTCAGCCTATTGGATTTTAGCTGATTTAGCCATTTCCTTAGCAGCTTGTGTCTCAGTACCCTTTTATGCGACGCTAACATCAGAACAATTACATGAAGTGTTGGTACATTCAGATTGTCAAGTACTCATTGTAGGAAAACTGGATCATTGGGAATCCATTAAAAACGGAATTCCCTCTAATGTTCAAATCATTCACACACCCGAATCCGAAGGGAAAGAAGACTACCAATGGGATGAAATTCTCAACCAAGATTTCCAACCATTTCAGCCGCATAAACCTCAGCATAACGAATTATCTACCATCGTTTATACATCAGGAACCACAGGAACACCCAAAGGGGTCATGATTTCTAATAGCTCAATAGCACAAGCGTTAAATTTAGCGAGGAAAATTGCCTATTTAGATACCCCTAAAACAAGATTCATATCTTATTTGCCCTTATGCCATATCGCCGAAAGAAATATTGTTGAATTTGCCTGCATCGCCGCCGGTGGAACCATCTATTTTGTTGAAAATCTATTGACTTTTAAAGAGAATTTACATCGAGCAAATCCCACTCACTTCCTCGCAGTGCCCAGGATTTGGAGTAAATTCCAAGAAGGTATTTTAGAGAAAATAGGAGGTCAAAAAAAGCTAGACTTGCTATTGAGCATTCCCATTATAAATCAAATCATAAAGAAAAAAATCAAAAAAGGCCTTGGTTTAGATCAGGCCATTTTGATGATTACTGGAGCAGCGCCTATGCCCCCTGAACTATTAAAATGGTATCAAAAAATTGATTTTTTCATTCAAGAAGCCTATGGTATGACAGAAAATATGGGCTTAAACTCGCTTATGCCCCGAAATGACATAAGAATTGGCACCGTAGGTAAAATTCATGAAACCTGTCAAACTAGAATTGACCCAGAAACGAAAGAGATACAAATGAAAGCCGATTATAATTCATGGGGATATTACAAAGAAGAAAAATTGACCCAAGCACTTTTCGAGGATGGGTGGCTTAAAACAGGAGATATGGGAGAAATAGATTCAAATGGTTTTCTATCTATCATAGGTCGAGTAAAAGACAATTTCAAAACAGCCAAAGGTCAATATGTATCACCCGCACCGATCGAAAACAACCTATCTACTGATCCTTATATAGAACAATGCTGCGTCGTAGGTTTTAATTTACCTCAACCCATCGCATTAATTATTTTGAGTTTGGAAGGAAAAAAAATAGAACTGAATACGTTGATTGAAAAACTTGAGGAATTACGAAAAAAAACAAATCCCCATTTTAAAAAATATGAGCATATTTCTAAAATGATTGTATTAAAGGAGGATTGGACGATCGAAAATAATTGCCTTACCCCCACTTTAAAAATAAAAAGACCCATCATAGAAAAGAAATATTTGGATTCATTTGAAACATGGAATAATAAATCAGAATCAATTATTTTCGAATAAATTAATCTCGTATTAAATTATCTACCAGCCTTATTAATTAAATTTAGGGTATGCGAATACCCCTCTTAATTTTATTAATCTCTTTTGCCTATTCGACAAGCGGGCAATTCATTCGCATCGACAGCATTCTTTTCAAAGGGAATGATAAAACAAAAAATCAAATTTTACATAGGGAATTAGATTTCAAACAAGGTGATTCAGTAGCCATTAATACTTTAGACACACGGTTAGAATACAATCGCCGTAAATTAATGAATACGAATTTATTCATTTGGGTCAAAGCTGATTTAAACCAATTGCCCAATGGGCACCTGAAAATCACCTTTGAATTTCTTGAACAATGGTATATTTTAGCATTTCCCATTTTCCAACTAGCCGACCGAAATCTAAATGACTGGTGGTCAAGAGGTCGTGATTTAAATAGATCTATTTATGGGATCTATTTTATTCACAATAACTTCCAAGGTCGAAACGAAAAATTAACATTTAAAGCGGAAACCGGATTTACTCAAAGACTTGATTTCACCTACAGTAATCCATATCTAGACAAGAAAAAAACAGTAGGCTTATCGCTTAATACAAGTTATAGCACATCGAAAACGATCCCATATAAAACAAGAAATGATACCCTACAATACTTAACAGATGAAAAAATATTACGCGAAAGGTGGGCTGGAGGAATCACCCTGCGAAAGAGATTTAAATTTTACGACATTCAAACCTTAGAGCTAAAATATTCACACACAATTATTGCAGACACCGTTGTCAAATTGAACCCAAATTATTTTGCACTCAATGCCAAAGAACAAAATTTCACTCAACTACTATATACTTATTCCTATGATTTTAGGGATTTAATTGCTTACCCTTTAAGAGGCCGAAAATTTGATATTTCGATCAATAAAGTTGGAATTATACCCTCTGACCACGTTGATTTCTGGGAATTAACGGGAGCCGTTGCATACTTTTTTGACCTAGGTTCCCGTTTTTTTTTAAGCACACAAGTTAAAGGCAAAATTTCAAAAAATACGAGCATTCCCTATGCTAATATTAAAGGTTTGGGGTATGGAAATGAAATTGTACGTGGATATGAACTCAATGTATTGGACGGAAAATCATACTTTTTAAATAGAAATACGCTCAAATTCCAATTGTTAAATACAATTTTCAAACTACCCTTTTTACCCATCAAGCAATTCAATCAGGTCCCTCTAGCTATTTACCCCACCGCTTTTTATGATTTTGCTTATGTAAATAACAACTTTTCAGAAAATGAAAACAAACTCGTTAACCAATGGATTTTCGGGGGTGGTATCGGATTTGACGTGGTAACCTATTATAATTTAGTCTGCAAGTTCGGATTTCCTGTTACTAACGGAAGTAAAATAGGCATGGTAATCGGAATTGGAAGAGAATTTTGAGATCAAAAAAAAAGGTTCAGACGAATAAAAAATAGGCCAGTTAATAACCGACCTATTTTCATAATACCTAACCACTAATAATCTTATATGTTTTTATTATCGAATAGCAAACCTATAATGAATACAAAAATAACATTTATTTTTTTAGTTAGCACTTTTTCTGAATCATTTCAATAATTTTAGCTTTTAAAATACCTTTTAAAAAACATGAGAACAGAATTCAACCGCCTCACCCATCGGACAGCCAAATTACTTTTATTGATTTCAACATCTTTCATCGTTTTTTTTTCATGTAATTCATCTAAAGAAAATGAAAAGAATGGTACATCAAATACTTCAGAAATTGATCAAATAACTTTAAATGCTTGGGAAAAAAGCGGCGATTTGGTTCAAAAAATCACTTTAAGTTCGAAAGGAGTTTTTAGAAATAAGGAGTGGGATATTTCGCTAGACTCGTTACAAGAAAAACTTGAATTAGCTGAAAACCAACCAGCTAATGGAAAATCTTATACACTCTATTTTGATGATAGTGATTTGAATTTTACAGATATCTCTTACATAGGTGATAATCAACAAAAATTAATTGAAATTGATTTAGATATTTTTGTAGAAACAAAATCTCAAGTTGAAGCACTGAAAGAAAACTTTACCACCTATTTACAAGTAAAATTCGGGTCCTCAAAAACCGAAGGAAATAAAATCATTTGGGAAAAAGATAAAAACACCCAGGTCATCTTACAAGATGTAAGTACAGTGAAAGACCCAGGGATTAAACTTGTTTTTTTGAAAAAAAGTTAAACTTTCCAAACCCAACCACGCGTATCTTCAATTTCTCCAAGCCTAATTTGATTGATTTCAGTGAAAACTTTGCTTGAGAAATCTGATTCTTTTTTATCGGGCAACTGATAGTCTTTGCCTTCAAAACCAATGATTTGAATAGGTGCAATCACTGCCGCAGTACCAGCACCAAAAGCCTCAGTCACAGATCCGTCTGCAATACCACTCACTAACTCTTTCACTGACAATTGACGTTCTTGCACATCGATTCCCCAGTCTTTCGCAATTTGAATAACGGATTTCCGAGTTACCCCGTCTAAAATGGTATCTCCCGTTGGGGCAGTAACTAATGAACCACCCACCATAAACATCAAATTCATCGTTCCAGCTTCTTCCACATATTGGTGCGTGGCGGCGTCCGTCCAAATAATTTGGTCATAACCTGCTTGCATAGCCTTTTGAGTTGGAAACAATGAACCTCCATAATTTCCTGCATTCTTTGCAAAACCCACGCCACCTTTGGCAGCGCGAATATATTCAGTTTCCACGCGAACTTTAAGAGGCTTAGAATAATAAGAACCTACAGGACAATTGAATATAATGAATTTATAAGTTGTAGAAGGACTAACTCCCACATATTCATCAGTGGCAAACATAAATGGCCGTATGTATAAAGAACAACCTTCTTTATCCGGCACCCACGCTTGGTCTATTTCCAACAACTTTTTCAAACCGCCTAAAAAAATCTCCTCAGGGACCTCAGGCATGCACATACGAACAGCCGATTTATTAAACCGTTTTAAATTCTCTTGTGGTCGGAAAATCAAAACATCCCCTTTTGCAGAACGATATCCCTTCATCCCCTCAAAAATGGATTGGCCATAATGAATGGACATCATGGCTGGCTGATAGCTTAGTGGGCCATAAGGCTGAATAGTCATCGATTGCCAAGCGCCATTAGCATATTCAGCGATCAACATGTGATCTGCAAAACTGCGTCCAAAAGCTAAATTGTTAAAATCGACCTCATCGATTCTTGACTTCCCTATAGGTTGTATTTGAATTTCCATTTTTTAATTTTCTTATTTGCCAGAATTCCATGGTGTTTCTGGAACGCCTAACGTTTTATGTAGTAATCGACACATCATAAATAAATAATCTGATAATCGATTTAAATATACAATTGATATGGCATATTCTTCATCATGAATGGGCTTTACCCATTGAATTAAACTCCGCTCAGCACGCCTACAAACTGTCCGAGTAATTTGAGCGATGGCAATCGTCTCATGACCACCTGGTAAAATAAAAAATCTCATGGGCTCTAAATTAGCATCCATTTCGTCAATCATCTCCTCTAATGCAACAATATCCTGCAAGGATATTAATTTCATGTTGCCCAAATATTCTTTTGAATCCGTAGCAATATGAGCCCCCAAAACAAATAAACTTTGTTGGATTTTAATTAATTTTTGAGACAATTCTCCTTGAACTTTACAGATAAGTAAACCTATAAATGAGTTCAACTCATCAACATCCCCGATGGCAGCTAAACGAACATCCGACTTTAAAAGGTCTTTGCCATCGGCTAACCTAGTAAAACCTTGATCACCATTTTTTGTATATATAGGCATTGTTCATATTTTGTGGAGAACAAAAATACTTTTTTCGGCCTTTATTTCAAATATTTGCTAAAAATATACCTTTGCAAGAGAGAATAAAGATAAAGATTAGGTCATCCAAGATTTCAAAACTAATTTTGCCTACAAGCTAAAAAATATGTCGATCGATTATTTCCTTTCTCGGGTACTTAGAATTTTTACTTTAATAAGTCTAGGCATCACCCTATTATTTATTTACCGTGGATTACCAGATCCAGTGGCGGTACATTTTGGAGAAACGGGCAGAGGGGATGGTTTTTTACCGAAAGCAGAGATTTTCTATTTACTAGCTGGTATTATTACCCTTTTAAATATTTTAATATTATTACTGATCAAAACAGTTGAAAAAATCCCTGCTACAAGTTTGATTACTTTAATACGACTTTTCCCGGATAAAGCTCCAGAAAATATTAAAAAAATATGCATCGATTGGCTACATTTTTTCCCAGTCGCCATTCATGGCTATTTAATTCTAATCCTTAGGACCCTTTTGTTACTAAATGATGAAAGAACTAGAAACCAAGATTTTACATACATCCCTATGGTCGGGGTTTGTTTCCTATTACTTTGGTTAATTTACTTACCAGCCAGATTATTGAGTTTACCTAAATCAGATTCATTGGAATGAAATCCAATATGCCTAATATCTTCATTCAGGATTACGATTATCCATTACCTGATGAAAAAATTGCGCTTTTTCCTTTAAGCAATCGGGACGAATCAAAGCTCTTGGTCTATAAATCAGGCGAGATAAATCACCAAATTTTCAAGAATTTATCAGATTTTTTACCAAAGAACGGATTATTGATTTTTAATAATACCAAGGTTATTCCGGCCAGAATTAATTTAACAAAAGATTCAGGACCCAAAATTGAAGTGTTTTTATTAAAGCCAATTCAAGGAAACTTGGCAACACAATCAATCCTGAATAAGGATTCAGAGACCATTTGGGAATGCTTGGTGGGCAATAAAAAAAGATGGAAAGTCGGTGAGCAAATCAAGCGATCCATCTTTATTGATTCCAAGGAAATTGTTTTAACATTTCATTGGTTTGAAAGAACTGAAAACTTAATCCGAATATCGTGGGATGAGCCTATTCCATTCGCTGAGATTTTAGATGCAGTGGGCCAAATTCCCCTGCCTCCATACATGGAACGGGAAGTGGGTCCAGAGGATAAAAATCGGTATCAAACAATATTTTCGAAAGAGTCGGGGGCGGTTGCTGCACCGACGGCCTCCCTACATTTTTCACAGGAAGTTTTCAATGGTTTAGAAAAACGAGGAATTAAGACACTTTATTTAACCCTTCATGTGGGTGCGGGTACTTTTTTACCTGTTAAAGAAGAAAATGTCCAAAATCACCCGATGCACCGGGAGCAACTTATTTTTTCCAAAGAGTTTATTAAAAATCTACAGAATCATGAGGGTCCCTTCATTCCTGTTGGAACCACTTCATTACGTGCGTTGGAAAGTCTTTATTGGGCTGGAGTATGGTTAATTGAGGGACTGGATATCCCTGAAACAGGCTTTAATATCCCCAAGGAATTCCCGTACATGGCCCGTAATCGATTGATCCGAACAAAGGATTCGTTGGAAAAAGTGCTCGCATTTATGGAAGAAAAGGGGATTCAAGAATGGGTCATTTCCACGGAGCTTTTAATTATGCCAGGATATGACTTGCGATTTTGTGATGCGATCATAACCAATTTCCACCAACCAAAATCCACTTTATTGGTTTTAGTATCGGCCATAATTGGGGATCATTGGAAGCCAGTGTATCAAGAGGCAATCTTGAAGGATTATCGGTTTTTAAGTTATGGTGATGCGTGCTTATTTTTCAAGTAGCAATAAATTAAATGGATATTGTTATTTTTGCAACCCGATTGAATTCAAAAGATAATGAAATGCATTGAAATTATTTTTTTGAGCATTCGTTCGCATCTAAAATAATGGGTTTGAATAATATGAAGATCAATTTCATCGAAGAATTACGTTGGCGCGGCATGTTACACGACATGATTCCGGGCTTAGAGGAGCACCTTAATAAGGAAATGACGGTTGCGTATATCGGTTTTGACCCTACTGCACCCAGTCTTCATATTGGAAATTTAGCAGCTATTATGCTTTTAAAGCACTTCCAATTGGCCGGACATAAACCCATTGCATTAGTGGGAGGTGCTACGGGTATGATTGGTGACCCCTCGGGGAAGTCGGCGGAACGGGAATTTTTATCAGAGCAAACCTTAAGGGATAATCAAATAGGTATTCAAAAACAATTGGAGAAATTTTTAGCATTTGGCTCTGGGGCTAATTCGGCTGAACTGGTTAATAATTACGATTGGTTTAAAGAATTTAGTTTTTTAGGATTTTTACGTGAAGCGGGCAAATTTTTAACGGTTAATTACATGATGTCAAAAGACTCTGTAAAAACACGTTTAGAAACGGGCATATCCTTTACTGAATTTTCGTATCAATTATTACAAGGCTACGACTTTTACCATTTATATAAAACTAAAAATGTCCGTTTACAGATGGGCGGTTCAGACCAGTGGGGTAATATAACGACAGGGACTGAGTTGATCCGAAGGAAAGAGGGACATGATGAGGAAGCGACGGAGCGTGCCGCATATGCGTTAACGACACCATTAGTCACCAAGTCGGACGGAACGAAATTTGGCAAATCTGAATCAGGCAACATTTGGTTAGATGCTGGAAAGACGAGTCCGTATCAATTTTATCAATTTTGGCTAAATGCGGCAGATGCGGATGTTTCAAGGTTGA
>CAIZMB010000062.1 GCA_903933935.1 uncultured Cytophagaceae bacterium | reverse complement strand
TGAAACATTGGATAATATAAAACTTCTTTATTTAATAATTTAACGTAATAAGTTGTGTCTTTTTTTATTATATCCTGTAAGTCGGCTTTTAAAGAGGCAAACTCATTCCCCTCAACAAGTTTTTCTTCTATTTGATATGTGAAACTAAGCGTATCCCAACTAGAATTTGCATTGTATTTAGATATAATTTTTCCAATTTCAACACTATCAATACTATTTGCATTTTCAATAACCCTTTGTTTAATTTGAGATTCTTCCTCTTGACTGGGTTTATTGTTTCTACTGTCAGTTGTTCCACAGCCCACCAAAAAGCCAATAAAACCGTAGAGTAGATATTTATTTGGTATTTTAATTTTCAAATAATTCATAGTTAGTTTTTCTTAATTAGGTGATATAATCCAACAACTCTCTAAATCATTTTCAAGCCAATCAACTTCCCAACTCACTCCAGAAAGACTATTAATTACTACAAAGTCAATAGTCTCCTTGTCTTTATATTCTAAGCCTCGTTCAAGAATTAAATCAATAAATCTCTCTAAAGCATTTCCATTCATACACCCATAACGAACTAGTTCATTGTCTTCCCTAAATGATTTATTGGGAACATCTTCAATGAACTGCTCAAGCCCACCCTGATACTTTTCATCAAGAGTTGATTTTCTAATTATTAGGTTTTTGAATTCAATAGGGATTGGCATTATTCTTTTAAATTAGGAATTAAAGGTGTTAAAGAAAAAGATGATATTCTTGAAAATTTTGCTTCACTGATTTGCAAATAAGATTCGTAAGACCATTTACTGTTTTTTATGAATTTATTATTATTTGCTTTAAATATTTCTCTTGGAAGTGTTATGGAACAAATTTCATTATTATTTTCATCAAGGAAATTTAAATAACAAGTAGAATTGTTTTTGAGATTAAATCCAGTGAAAGAGTTTGCTAAAACTGCATCTAGTTTAAAGTAAAGTTTATTTGCAAAGTATTTTTCAGTAACAACTATTTTCTCTAAACCAAAATCATTAATATCATTGATTTCAATTATATCCTCCTTTACGTTTTCTGGCACCTTATTTCCATTGCTCCAATATAGGATAATATGAAACACTAAAGCGATGAGAGTAAATATATCAAACAGATTAATTGGTAAATCGCTATAACCTTTGGCATTACCCAATGCCTTAGAAATTGTTAAAATTGGAATTAGTATAGCAACTATCACCCTCACTTCCTTTTTCCAACCTAATGCCCCAGCACGTTTATATGCTGTTGCTGCAGCTATCCAAAATCCAACCAATATAATTATCAAAACATAACTAACCATCATCCGTCTAATATAATTTACACCTGAAATTGGTTCGTCATCGAATAAAAAGTATTTTTTCATATTCAAGAGAGTTTAAAATTTATAAAATTATTAAATGGTTTATAAAATGATATAAAAGCTATTAAGTCAATAAAGAGTCCTAAAAAATTATTGTTGCTAATAAAATAATCATAGCCGCCATGAATTATTACAGGTATTAGGAGTGAGACAAAAACTAATATTGATTTATATTTAATCTTTGTGTCGCCTAAGCATAAAATATACCCCATTATTAAGCCATAAATAAAATGTCCTGGAATTGCAGTAAACATTCTAAGAGCAACAACTTCAAAGCCTGTTTCTGTATTTTTAATAGCATATAATACGTTTTCTACCATAGCAAAACCCATGGACATTATAGTAGAGTACTTTATTCCGTCATAAATGTCAATTAACGACGACTTGAATTTTAATAGTACAATATATTTTAAACCCTCTTCTACCAAGGCAACCCCTATGAACCATTTTAAAATATTGTTATGTAAAAAAGGTTTATCTAAAAGTAATTCAATTATTACAGCAGGTATAGAAAGTAAACACCCGATTATGAAAAATTGAAGCAATAATTTATAATTATTTTTAATATACTTATCCTTAACGTAAATTAAATATGCAATTAATAGAGGGGTAATTGTTGCTCCAATAGTTAATTGTAAGTATTCCATTTATTTGATTGGAAAATTAAATTTGTTTAAATCAATTCAGAGTTCTTCGTTAAATAATAATTTAAATATTCGTTTACATTCCCTTGTCTGGTATTCCACTTTTAAATTTGTTTGTTTTACCAAAGAATTAAATTTTGATTCATCAATTGACAATTTATCATTTGGCAAATCCTCTTTTAAATCTTTTATCATTTCTTCCATCGCCTTTTTAGAGTCATCAACCACTTCTATTAAATGATAGGTAGGAAGTTCTTTTTCTAAATTTTTAGTTGTTAAACTGGGTTCTAAAATTAGATTTCCGCTGTTTTTGTAATTATTTAAAGACATTAAAAAATCTGTTCCAAGCGAATTTGAATAAAGAATTAGCTTCCTTGTTCCGGTAGAAAGAAACTTTCTTTTTTCATCTGGGTATTTGTTTATTTTTTCTGAAAATTTTTCTATACCCTCATAAATTTTAATCTTTTCGGAGTTACTAGCTCCAATGCCAGATATATAATAAGCACAAGTGTGAATATCATTTGGAAGCCTTTTTTCCCAAACTACGTCACCGAAATCATCATGCCACCAGAATTCAGCTCCCCGGTATATCGCCCAAGGAAATGCGATAGCCCCAATAATTCCATCTGCTATGCCGTGTTTTTTAAACGAATGAACCAAGCCTAATCCATAATTTAAAATCGATGAGATATAAATTAAAATAGTCAAAATACTTGTAACTAATTCTTTCATGAG
>CAIZMB010000061.1 GCA_903933935.1 uncultured Cytophagaceae bacterium | reverse complement strand
CCCCTTTTATTAGGACCCAATTCCGCTTCTAACAATCCCCGAGAAATAGATCGACATTTCCAATGGAATATGTTTTTTGTCGTATTTGGATTATTTAATATTCCTCTTTTTTACTTTAATACAGAGTTTTTGTTACAGAAAATTCTAAAAAAACGGGGCGTTTTAATTTACATCATTTTACTTGTCGTTTCCTTATTAGTCATGCTATGGTTTCACGAAGAACTATTTAAGTGGTTTTTTCCTGAAATGGCGAATGGAACAGGGCCAAGAGGCAGTGGATTCAGGAGAGGTACCTCATTAAGGATTATATTCCAACTGCTTTTTATTGTGGCTATTGGAATTAGTTATCGATTCCTCTCTGATAACATGACAGACCAAGAGGTTAAAAAAGAGGAGGAAAACGAGCGTTTAAAATCTGAATTGTCATTCTTGAGATCTCAAATCAGCCCACATTTCATGTTCAATGTACTCAATAGCATTGTTTCATTGTCAAGAAGAAAGCCCGAAATGGTGGAACCAGTGGTGATTAAATTATCTGAATTAATGCGGTATATGATTTATGAAACCAGCGATTCAAAAGTAAGCATTGACAAGGAGTTTAATTATTTAGAAAGTTACATTGAACTACAGCGTTTGCGATTTGGCAATGACATCAAGATCGACTTCAAACACAATTTAAGTGCTTCTCCCTCCAGCATTGAACCCATGTTGCTTATTCCTTTTGTGGAAAATGCTTTTAAGCATGGAGTAGGGATGGTGCAAGATCCAAGCATTGATATCGAATTAAACGATGATAAAAAATCATTATTTTTTAGTGTCCGTAATAAAGTGAGTAAACAAAATTCAGAAATAAAAGATGAGAGTTCTGGGATAGGTTTAGCTAATGTGCGCAGGCGATTAGAGCTTTTGTACCCGGATCAACATGCATTAAATATTCACGAAAAAGTAGATAGTTATTTGGTTGAACTAACGATAAAACACATTTAACATGGAGGAAGAGAAAATCGAGGAATTCACAACAATCCCAAAGATCGTTTTGAGATGTTTAGCGGTAGACGACGAGAATCTTGCCCTTGATTTAGTAGAGGATAACATCGCTAAAGTTCCTTTTTTAAAATTAGAAAAAAGATGTCGGAACGCCTTTGAGGCGATAGAGTATTTACAGGAAAATGAAATCGATCTGATTTTCTTAGACATACAGATGCCCGGAATCACAGGGGTTCAATTCTTGGAAGGACTAACTCAAAAACCGATGGTGATTTTTGTGACAGCATACCAACAATACGCATTGGAGGGTTTTAATTTAGACGTGATTGATTATGTGCTTAAACCCATTTCATTTGAACGCTTTTTAAAAGCCACACACAAGGCTTTAGATTATTTCAAAAGTAAAAATTTGCTCGTTCAAGCTCAAATTCCAGTATCCGAAAAAATGGAATACATTTTCATTCATGCGGATTATTCTTTAATGAAAATCATGCTGGAAGATATTTTATACATTGAAGGTTTAAAGGATTACATCAAAATTCACCTTAGAACACAGAAATTTCCGGTAGTATGCCGAATGACAATGAAATTAATTGAAGAGAAATTACCTTCGGCAGAATTTCAAAGAATCCATAAGTCGTTCATCGTTTCTTTAAAAAAGGTAGAGTCTATTCGAAATCAGAAAATCAAAATTGGCGAAAACCATATACCCCTTTCTGATAATTATTCGGAACAATTTTATCAAACGATCGGATATCAAAAACCATAAATTACCCAATCCAACAGAAATTTGTACCTTTGGAATTGACAAACTTTAACACATGTCTATTCTAAAAAAATTAGCGGGTGAAACTCTTTCGTATGGATTCAGTACCATATTAGGGCGTTCTCTTAATTTTTTACTTGTATTTGTTCATACAATTGCATTTTTGCCAGCAGAATTAGGGATCAATGTTAAATTGTATGGCTACATGGCCATAGCGAATATCATCTATACCTATGGGATGGAAACGGCCTATTTCAGATATGCCAAAGAAGCTCCAGCCAAATATTACAACATCATTTTAACGGCTATTATAGCCACCTCTGGTATATTTACGCTTTGCTTATTTCTATTTTCGGATCCCATTATGGCCCAATTGGGATACGAAAACAAGGGTATCTTTTTAAAGTGGTTAGCCGTTATATTATTCATAGATGCGATCACGGCCATTCCTTTTGCTAAGCTCCGATTAGAAAACAAAATTCGAACATTTGTTCAAGCAAAAATCGTTTCCATTTTAATTAATGTGGGATTAAATCTGATGATTTTACTCGTTTTAAAACCTATGCATGAGCAAGAGACTGGACCTGAGTTTTTGCAGAACATATATAAACCAGAGGTTGGTGCAGGGTATATTTTTCTGGCCAACTTAATAGGGAATGCATCCTTGTTTTATTGGCTCAAAGCAGAATTTAAAGTTTTTAAATGGACCTGGGATTGGGCTGAATTAAAATCTCTTTGGGTCTATTCATATCCCATCATGTTCATGAGCTTAGCCGCCATGTTCAATCTAATGTTTGACCGATTGCTACTCGAAGAATTTTTACCAGATTCTTTTTATCCCGGCAGAAGCTCTCAAGACGCCTTGGGTATTTATGGCAATTGCTACAAACTATCTGTCTTTATGAGTCTAGCCATTCAAGCATTTAAGTATTCAGCTGAACCCTTTTTTCTGGGGAAGAAAACGGAGGCCAAGGACCAGTCCAATTTAGCCTTAGTGACACACTGGTTTATTATTATTTGTACATTTTTGTGGGTGGGAGTTTCGGTCAATTTATTTTGGATTAAAACACTATTTTTACGGAGAGAAATATATTGGGAAGGAATTGGGATTGTACCCATTTTACTTTTGGCCAATTTATTTTTAGGAGTTTATTACACACAATCTGTCTGGTTTAAGAAAACAAATAAAACCTACATGGGGACCATCATCACGCTTATAGGTTTAGTTACCACGGTAGTCGGAAATATTATTTTTATCCCGAAATACGGGTACATGGCTTGTGCATGGTCTTTTCTAGCGTCAAGCTTAGTCATGATGATCTTGTGTTATTTAGGTGGTCAAAAATTTGATCCCATTCCATATCGTTGGAAAGCCGGATTATTTTATATTGTTCTAGGTTATTTATGTATTGAGATCGGAAATAAAATTCAATTCATCATGGATATTCCAAACATTATACGCGAAAACATAGGTGTATTGATCTTACTTTTCTTTGTTTTAGTCTTCGAATTTTCCTGGAAAGGTGGGGGAAAATTTCAGTTAAAACATTAATTTAAAGCCCAAATGAAACAGGAATTAAAAACGCAATATTTAACCTTAAAGCTGAAAATCAGCCAAATGGTATTGCGTTTACAAGAAAATCAGGGGACCATCAAAGAACTGGAAAGGGAAGTAGGCCGACTAAAAACCCTGCTCGAAGAAAAAAATAGGGAGCTCAACTTATCGAGCCAAGCAACAAAAGAATTGGAGAAAAACTTTAAAAAATCAGATAAATTTGGTAAAATTGTAGTTAATACAAACAACACGGCGGTCCCAACTGCTGAGCTGAAGAAAACGTTAGATAAATATATAGTTGAAATAGATCATTGTATTGAGCAATTACGCAAAACATGAGCCAACAATTACCTTGCAATTTATTATTAGGAATACAAACAGTATCCTTGCGGGTAAATAGAGAAGAAGAGTTTTGTGTGCGCAATGCGGCATTATTAGTTAACCGATTAGTTAAGTTTTACGAAAAAAAGGCCAATAGTTCAGATCCAAATGCTGTAATGGCATTGGTGGCCTTAGATTTAGCTATGTGTGGATTAAAATTTGAATCGGAGAAAACTAATTTGTTAAAAGATGTTCAAGCGGAAAACGAGCAATTGCTCGTGATGGCTGAGGAGTTCACTTTATAATCAAATTTTTCTAGGCTTATTGGGACTCATGTAATAAACACATTCGTTCTATGTCAAGCATATTAAGTATTATTATCCCATTGTTTTCATTAGCAGGGGGCGTATTCGCTGGAAAAGTATTCTTTTCAAAAGCAAATAAAAATTTCGAAGATGAGGCTAAAAGAAAGGCTGATGACATCTTGAAAAATGCTGAAGTCGCAGCTGAAAATTTAAAGAAAGATCGCATGTTAGAGGCTAAGGAAAATTTCCTTCGTCTCCGTGGTGAGTTTGAGGAAGAAACTCAAGCTAAGAAAGGTATTTTACAAGAAAACGAGCAAATTTTAAGGGAGAAAGAAAGAGTTTTAGCCCAACAACAAGAGCAGCAGAAACTTGCAGATCAAGATTTACAGGCTCAAAAGCAAAGCATCCAATCCAAGGAAGAAAACTACCGCAAAAAACTTGAGGAGGTAGATAAAAAACGCGCTGAGGCAGATGAAATGCTAGCAAATCAGATTAGCCAGTTGGAGAAAATTGCCAACTTATCAGCTGCGGAAGCTCGTGAACAAATCATGGAGGCATTGAAGTCAGAGGCTGAAAGTAAAGCAAGTTCTTTAGTTAAGCAGGCCATCGAGGAAGCAAAATTAACCGCGACCAAAGAGGCTAAGAAAATTGTGATTGAGACGATTCAGAGGACGGCTGCGGAAAATGCGATTGAAAACTGCGTTTCGGTTTTCAACATTGAATCAGATGATGTTAAAGGAAAGATTATCGGCCGGGAAGGTAGAAATATCCGTGCTTTAGAGGCTGCTACAGGAGTAGAATTCATTGTGGATGATACACCTGAGGCGATCATCATTTCTGGATTTGATCCAGTGAGAAGAGAGATTGCACGTTTATCTTTGCACCGTTTAGTACAAGATGGCCGTATTCATCCGGCACGTATTGAAGAAGTAGTCAATAAGACGAAAAAAAATATCGATGATGAGATCATCGAGATTGGAGAAAAAACGGTCATCGAACTAGGTATTCATGGTTTACATCCAGAGTTGATCAAGATGATAGGTCGGATGAGATTTCGTTCCTCTTATGGACAAAATCTTTTGCAACATTCGAGGGAGGTGGCCAAGTTATGTGCTACCATGGCAGCAGAGTTAGGTTTAAACGCCAAACTAGCAAAACGTGCAGGCTTATTACATGACATTGGAAAAGTTTGGCATGAAGAGCCCGAATTACCTCACGCATTATTAGGAATGGAATTGGCACTTAAATACAAAGAGCATCCAGAAGTGTGTAACGCCATCGGTGCACACCATGATGAAACTGAGATGACATCAATGATCTCTCCTATCATTCAAGTTTGTGATGCCATTTCTGGTTCTAGGCCGGGGGCAAGAAGAGAGATGATGGAATCCTACATGAAGCGCTTAAGGGATTTAGAGGCCTTAGCTACGTCATTTGACGGGGTACAAAAATGCTATGCGATTCAAGCAGGTCGTGAATTGCGTATTTTAGTTGATTCAGAAAATGTGAGTGATGAAAAAGCATCCAATCTATCTTTTGATATTTCTCAAAAAATAGAAAAAGAAATGCAATATCCAGGTCAAATTAAGGTGACTGTTATTCGTGAAATGCGTGCAGTTAATTTTGCCAAATAAAATAGATTAGGCCTACACTAGGTTCATTGAAATTTAAAAATTTAGGTAGGAGCCCTGGTGAGAAAAACTTATTAGGGCTCCTTCTTTTTCATGGATGACTAATTAAAGAAACAGATGATCATTAAAAGTCCAATAACCCAAGATGAATGGGAGTCGTACTACCGACTTCGTTTCACAATACTGAGAGAGCCCTGGAATCAGCCATTGGGCTCTGAAGTTTTGGCGGATGAATCGGAAGCTATTCATGCCATGGTTATAGAAGATGATCAAATTATTGGGGTTGCGAGGATGCATAAGTCGGGAGAGAACCAAGGCCAAGTTAGGTGTGTTGCCGTAGCAGTAGAGGCGCAAGGGAAGGGTGTGGGAAAGGCTATTATGTTACATTTGGAGGAGAAGGCCAAAGATACGGGCATGCAAGAAATTATATTAGAAGCCCGAGAAAATGCCGTTCCATTTTACAAATCCATGGGATATGTAATTGAAAAAGAATCTTATTTATTGTTTGGGGAGATTCAACATTTTCGAATGAAAAAAGAGATTTTTTAGGTAAGAGTAATTAGGTAATAGGTATTAGGTAAAAGGTAAGAGGTATTGGGTAACAGGTAATAGGTAATAGGTAAAAGGTAATAGGTAATAGGTAAGAGGTACTGGGTAACTAGTAAAAGGTAGGATTATAAATCGAACTTAATTTGTTAAAATAAGGAATCATTAAGTTTTCAAGCATCATTCTAGTAACACAATAAATTAAAAAATTATCGAGAAATAAATTCGCAAAATAATCCTACCTTTGCATCCCCTTTGTTGACCTAGATTTAGGAAAAATTGAAATAATAATGAAAGACTATCACATTGTATATGAAGACAATCACCTGCTAATCGTGAATAAACGAGCAGGTATTCTTGTCCAAGGAGATAGTACCGGTGACCGAACACTAACCGATGTCTTAAAAGATTATATCAAAGAAAAGTACCAAAAACCTGGGGCTGTTTTTCTCCATCCTGTTCATCGTTTAGATAGACCTGTAAGCGGCTTAGTCGTATTCGCACGAACGTCAAAGGCGCTTGAGCGGATGAATGAATTATTTCGAAAGAGAGATATTCAAAAAACCTACTGGGCTATTACAAGAAGGAAACCAGACCCAATTAAGGGCAAGTTGACCCACTACCTGATCAAAAATGAGGCCAAAAATGTAACAACAGCCTTAGATTATCCAGAGGACAAAGCACAAAAAGCGGAACTAAATTATAAGCTTATTGGCAAAATTAATCTCCATTATTTAATCGAGGTGGAGCCTATTACCGGTCGGCCTCATCAAATTAGGGTACAGTTAGCTTCGCTTGGATGCCCCATTCGTGGGGATATCAAATACGGCTATGATAAGCCAAATATTGACGCGAGCATAAATTTACATGCGAGGCGTTTATACTTTATACATCCCATCAAACAAACGCCTATTATCTGTAAAGCAGCTGTTCCGGAAAATCCTTTCTGGGAAGAATTTTTAGAGCTTGAAACAGAAGAAGTTAAATTGAAAAACTTAGATCACCTTTTCGAATAAATACAAAAAAGAGCTCGATATAAAACCGAGCTCTTTTTTTATATGATTAACCTATTTCTTAAATTAGTTCTTCCAGGGTGGTCTTTTCTAAAACCGATAAATTGGCGTCACGCCATTTGGCCAGTACGCTTCTCAACTTACACGTTTCTTCATCCGCACAATCATCACATTTTCCATAAAAATGCAAAGAAACACATAAGGCGGGAGCAATGGGCCCATCTACAATTCGAATGATCTTAGCAAATGTTACTTGATCTGGCGGGATGCGCAAATAGTATCCGCCTCCTTTGCCTTTTTGACTTTGTAAGATCCCATGATTTCGTAATTCTAATAAAATAGCTTCCAAAAACTTTTTGGGGATATTTTCAGATTCTGCAATATGTGAAATCAATAATGGCCCCTTCTCGTACGATTGAGCTAAAACCTTAAGCGCCTTCAACGCATATTTTGCTTTCTTAGATATCATTTGGCTTGTTGAATTAAAATCAAAGCTACTAAATATTTAATTGAATTCACAGAAACCCTATTAAACCAATCGATTAACTAATTTTTAAGATTTTAAAATGATAATTTGTTTCAATCTTGTAAAAATTGGCCAATAAAAAAGGCTGCTCATTTCGGAACAGCCTTTTCAAATTATATAGTCTACGACTAGAATCGGAAGTGGGAGAACGCTTTGTTCGCCTCTGCCATTCTGTGCGTATCATCTTTCTTCTTAACTGCAGCTCCTTCGCCTTTAGCTGCCGCAATGATTTCATTCGCTAAACGATCCATCATAGTCTTATCACCACGCTTTCTCGCATATAAAATTAACCACTTCATTCCCAATGAAACTTTGCGTTCAGCGCGCACTTCTGTTGGAACCTGAAAGTTAGCACCACCAACACGACGACTTTTCACCTCGACCGATGGCATAACATTGTTTAATGCTTTTTTCCAAGTCTCTAAGCCATTCTCTTTAGTACGATCTTCTACTTTATCCAATGCATCATAAAAAATAGTGAATGCAGTCGATTTCTTTCCGTCATACATCAAGTTATTGACAAACTTGGTTACTAATACATCCTTAAATTTAGGATCTGGTAATACGTAGCGTTTTTTTGGTTTCGCCTTTCTCATTTTGTTTGTTTTTTAAAATTGACCCAACCTTCTGCCTTAAACAATGGCATACTGGATCGTTCTGTTAATAATTATTTCTTTTTACCTGTTGGAGCAGCTTGTCCTGGTTTTGGACGCTTTGCACCATACTTCGAACGAGATTGTAAACGACCCGTTACTCCAGCCGTATCTAATGCTCCACGAATAATGTGATAACGCACACCCGGTAAGTCTTTTACACGACCACCACGAATCAATACGATCGAGTGCTCTTGCAAATTGTGACCCTCACCTGGAATGTAAGCATTCACTTCTTTTTGGTTTGTCAAACGTACACGCGCTACTTTACGCATCGCTGAGTTTGGTTTCTTTGGAGTTGTCGTGTATACACGTGTACAAACCCCTCTTCTCTGTGGACAAGAATCCAAAGCAGGTGACTTAGATTTCCAAGTCATTTGCTCACGTCCCTTGCGCACTAATTGCTGAATAGTTGGCATTTTAGCGTAATTACCTGTTTAAATATAAATTCTATTAAAACCCTGTAGCAAATGATACTCATACGATTGAGTTATCCCATACTAACGGGGGTGCAAAGTTAACAAATTGAAACGAAAAACAAAATACGAATCAATAAAATTATTTGACAAATCCACGGATTCCCATTTCCAAGCCACGTAATTCAGCCAATCCTCTTAATCGGCCAATCGCCGTATAACCCGGATTCGTCTTTTTACCCTCTTGTAAATCATCCAACATTCGATGTCCGTGATCTGGTCTAAATGGTAGTCTATAATCCTTTCGGCCTTCAGCGATGCGTTTATTTTGTTCTAAAACCAATCCCTTCATCACCCCAAACATATCCACATCTCCATCCAAATGATCTGCTTCATGAAAATTTCCAAATTCATCTCTTCTTGTCGCTCTCAAATGAATGAAATTAATCCGATGGCCTAAGCGATCCACCATTCCCACCAAATCATTGTCGGCCCTCACCCCATAACTCCCCGTACAAAAGCATAAGCCATTAACAGGACGGTCATAGGCTTGCAATAACTGAACCGCATCGCTTTCCGTACTCACAACACGTGGCAATCCTAAAATTGGATAAGGAGGATCGTCGGGATGAATCGATAAATTAACTCCTTCTTCCTCTGCGACTGGGGCTATTTCTTTGATAAATTCATATAAATGGCCGCGTAATTCCGAGTCGCCAACTTCCATATAAGTATCTAACGCTTCCTGAAATGATTTCAACGTAAAACTCTCCTCACTCCCAGGCAATCCGGCTATAACATTACGAATCAGTTTATCTTGTTGGCCTGGTGTCGATTGATCAAACCAACGCTTAGCACGAGTGATTTCCTGCTCCGAATAATGCGCATCAGCACCTGGTCGCTTCAATAAATAAAGTTCGAATGCGGCAAATTCAGCGGAATCAAAACGTAAGCCTGTACTTCCATCCGGGAATTTATAATCCAAATCTGTCCTTGTCCAGTCCAGAATAGGCATGAAATTATAGCATACCGTATCTAAACCTGCTTTGGCTACGTTACGAATCGACTGCTGATAATTAGCTATGTATTTTTTGAAATCGCCAGTTCTCGTTTTAATCGTCTCGTGAATGGGGATACTTTCAATCACCGACCAAGTTAAACCTGAGGCCTCTATGATATTTTTTCTTTCCAAAATGTCTTCAACTTCCCAAACTTGTCCATTGGGTATTTGATGCAGTGCATTCACGATTCCTGTCGCACCTGCCTGACGAACATCGGATAATTTCACGGGGTCATTGGGGCCAAACCAACGCCAAGTCTGCTCTAAAGCCATATCTTGTAATAATTTTTAAATGAAGCAATCGATTTTTCCATTTGCTATGGATAGCCTATCAAATGAATCGCTAAAGTTAATCATAAAAGATTTCTATACATAAAGCTGCATTAAATTTGCTTTAACAAATCCACAAAAAAAACCTTATTCGGATGCCGAATAAGGTTTTTGTAATCAAGCATTTATATACTTTCTTAAAAATCTTTCAGAAAGGTTGCCAAAATTAATTGATTTTTTGACAATTGAAAAAATCTAATCATTTTGATGTGCAGGCCTTAATAAATCTGTTACCGTTTTTACGGGATTAAAGGTATCCAATGGAACCTCTACAAAAATGGTATTCCAATGCGCCATGGCCCCATTCCATAAACCTGGAAGCTCCTGCGCTTTCAATTTTCTGCCATCCTTTGTCTTTTCCGTGATAAAGCCAGTGGACATATCTCGGAAACTCATTAAATTAAAGGCCTTTCCTTCAAAATCTTTCGTGGAGCAGACCAAATCGACCGGATTAAAATGGGTAGAATTTGAAAAAATTTCTTTTTGAATTTCGTTTTGCATATCCACTTGAGCCGATTCCACCAATTGCAATGCAAAATTTCCATGTCCATCCGAACACCAAAATGGCCCTCCTCCAGGTTCACCCATGTTTTTAACCACACCACAAATTCGGGTAGGCCGATGTAAAATAGTCTTCAACCATTCCACTTTTTCCTCAACACTTAATTGGCCAAACACATTCGAAATTTTTATTCCTAAATGAGTTTGCGCATATGCAAGAATTTCAGCCAATAAACCAGCCGAAATTTCCCCCTCTAAGGTCAATAAATAATCCTTTATTTTTTCCGTAATACTCAAAAGCAATCCACCTATTGCCTTTTTATACCGAATGGTTGATTCTCTCTTGGCATCAGGAACTACATTATCAATGTTCTTTATAAATATTAAATCCGCTTGTAATTCATTTAAGTTTTCCAACAAAGCACCATGGCCAGCAGGTCTAAACAATATGCTTCCATCTTTCTCCCGAAACAACTCATTATCTAATTGGACCGCCACCGTATCCGTCGCAGGCTTTTGTTCGGAAAATTGAACTTCAAAATCAATTCCTAATTTCGACTCTAATTTAGGCAATAGCTCATTAACCAAGTTTTCAAATCGTGCTCGGTGCTCCGGAGAAACAGTAAAATGCAAACGAGCTTTTTTCCCATCAGAGGCATAAGCGGCCGCCTCATACAAATGTTCTTCTAGAGGAGTCCTAGATCCATCCTCATATTGATGAAATGCCAATAAACCTTTAGGAAGCGAGCCATAATCCAAGCCTTTTTCTTCCAATAACGTTTTAATGATTTCATTAGAATCTTGGCTAGGGCATAAGCTTAATAATGCTTTTGAAAAAGCAAATTCATTTAAATGCGTTAAAAAAAGTTCCGATTCTTTATTCGATTTCCCCTCCGAAATATGCTCAAATAATGACTTGAACATTCTTGTTGCCGCGCCAGAAGCCGGTACCATTTTCAAAATGTGCAAGTTTGATTTGAGAACATCAAAATGATTTGCCCATTGGGCCACTTCCGCATCAGATAATTTTAAAATTCCGTCGCCTATAACTGCCGAATTTTCTAAAGACATCCATGGAAATCCATTCTTGAAAAATTCAACTTGTTGATAAACATCTTCTACTCGAATTCCCCTATTTTTTAGGTCAGTCAATTCCCTTTCCGACAACATACACATGGATTTAAACTTTAAAATTAATAGAATTTACCCCGATATTTGACATTTTAAAAGAATAAATTTCAATCAAAAAACAGAAGGAGGCCATTCGCTATTTTCTCAAGAACTTTTTTTTGGTAGCTTTGAATTACCTATGAGTCAAATTCACGACATATTAAAAACATATTGGGGATATTCAGAATTTAGACCTCTTCAAGAGGACATCATACAGTCAGCTATAAATCAAAAAGATTGCCTAGCGCTTTTGCCTACAGGAGGGGGCAAATCATTGTGTTTCCAAGTTCCAGCCATGGCCATGGATGGAATATGCATCGTAATCACTCCCTTAATTGCGTTGATGCAAGATCAAGTGGACCAATTAACTCAAAGAGGAATTTCGGCAGTAGCCATTTATTCAGGAATGTCAAAAAGGCAAATTGATATTCTGCTCGATAATTGTGTTTATGGCCAAATTAAATTTCTTTACATATCTCCAGAGCGTCTAAAAACTGAGCTACTTGTTGAGCGAGCAAAACTCATGAAAATTTCTTTGTTGGTGGTTGATGAAGCGCATTGCATTTCACAATGGGGATATGACTTTAGGCCCGCCTATTTAGAAATTCAAAATTTCAAAACTTTATTTCCATCCGTCCCTTGCATGGCGCTGACCGCGTCAGCTACTTCGGCGGTAAAAAAAGATATTTTGGCCAATTTACAGCTAAAAAATCCAGCCGTTTTCCAAAAAAGTTTTAGCCGGGCTAATCTATCTTACTCCGTTCTTTGGGAAGAAAATAAGGATTTGAAATTAGTTCAGATGATCCAAAAAGTAGGCGGTTCATCCATCGTGTATGCTAGAAACCGTCGAAAAACACAGGAAATCACCAAAGTACTCTTGGATAAAGGGGTAAGCGCAAATTTCTATCATGCGGGATTACCCACGGAAGAAAGAACGAAGCGCCAAAAAGACTGGATTGAGAATCAAATTCAATGTATCGTAGCAACCAATGCATTTGGGATGGGGATCGATAAATCAGATGTTCGACTTGTCGTTCATGTGGATCTTCCGGATTCAATGGAAGCCTATTATCAGGAAGCTGGCCGAGCAGGACGAGATGAGAAAAAAGCCTTTGGTGTTATTTTAATTGAGGAGAATGACCTGATTGAATTAAAAGCGCAATGGCAAAAATCATATCCTACCGCTGACATTATCAAACGAACCTATCAATCTATTAGTAATTTTTTACAAATTGCCGAAGGAAGCAGCGAGTTGTCGACACATGATTTTGATTGGCAAGAAATGGTTTCTCGTTACCAACTACCTTCCTCTGAAACGTTTTACGCACTTAAAACGCTCGAATCTGAGGGCTTGATTTTAATGAGTGATGCGATGCAAAATCCATCCAAAATTAAAATTATTGTTAACTCTACCGACCTCTACGACTTTCAAATTAGAAATGAAAAATTCGAATCCATAATAAAATATTTACTAAGGCAGTTTGGTGGGAATTTGTACAATCAGTTTGTAACCATCTCGGAATCGACGATAAGCCAACAATTTAAAGCACCCATCGCAGATATCGAAAGGTCATTGCAATTATTAGAAAAATTCGAAATTATCGAATACGAAAAACAAAACGGTCAACCCAAAATCACTTTTTTAACTCCAAGAGCATCCGTAGACAACTTGCCGATTAGTTGGCACACATATATTGCAAAAAAAGAATCCAGTAAGTCAAAATTAGATGCCATCGAAACCTATGTAAGGCAAAATCAATTTTGTAGAACCACGCAGATATCTGCCTATTTCGGCGAAAGCATCGAAATACCCTGTGGTATTTGTGACATTTGCATTCAAGAAAAACGCGAAAATTCTGGAAAAGCCTACCCTGAAGGCAACGTCCAAGAAAGGAAATTGATCCTTCAGTATTTAAAAAATGGCCCCATGAATTTAAGCGACTTAGTAGACTGCCTCCGCCCTCTTTCTAAATCCGAGGCCATCAAAGTCATTCAATATAGCCTAGAAAGGGGTGAAGTTTTTTACGCCGATACGGAAACCGTAGCCTTGGCCTCCTCTTGAAATACAAAAGAGATAGGCGTTTTAACTTTCTCGTCTAATAAGGCTAAGGCCAACACCTCAATCGCATTTTCAACATAGTGAAAGGAGAGATCTGAAATATAATGTGCCTCTATCTCTTCCACATCTTTGCGATTTTTCGCACACATGATAATTTCTTTTATTCCAGCACGTTTTGCCGCTAAAATTTTCTCCTTGATTCCCCCTACAGGCAGAACCTTCCCGCGTAAGGTAATTTCACCTGTCATGGCTAATTTGGAACGCACTTTTCTTTGAGTTAAAGCTGATGCAATAGCTGTAAGCATGGTTATTCCCGCTGATGGACCATCTTTAGGGACAGCTCCAGCAGGTACGTGAATGTGCAAATTATATTGATCGAAAATCCGATAATCTATGGCATATTGATCCGCATGAGCCTTTAAAAAACTTAAAGCTGCCATCGCTGATTCCTTCATCACATCGCCTAATTGGCCCGAAAGAGTTAACACTCCCTTGCCCCGACTTAAAAGTGTCTCAATAAATAAAATATCTCCGCCGACCGGTGTCCAAGCCAAGCCTGTAACAACACCTGCATATTCATTACTCTCGTAAGCATCTTTGTCGAAATGTTCTTGACCCAACATTTTCACTACGTCTGATGCTTGGATTTTAGCCGGATACGCTTCACCAATCGCAATTGATTTCGTTATTTTTCGAATCACCCGACCTATCTCTTGCTCTAATTTTCGAACGCCCGACTCACGCGTATAGCCCTCCACCACTTTTTGAATGGCTAAATCAGACATGTTGACAGACAATTTCTCTAAACCATGTTCTTTCTTTTGTTTTGGAAGTAAATGCTTTTTAGCAATTTGTACTTTTTCTTCCATCGTATATCCACTCACTTCAATAATCTCCATACGATCACGCAAAGCGGGATGAATCGTATCCAAATTATTCGCAGTCGCCACAAACATGACCCGAGACAAATCATATTCACACTCTAAGTAATTGTCCATGAAGCTACTATTTTGCTCCGGATCCAAAACCTCAAGCAATGCCGATGAAGGATCACCTCTATGATCAGAACCTACTTTATCAATCTCATCCAATATAAAAACAGGATTAGAAGAACCGGCTTTCTTTATATTTTGAATTACTTTTCCTGGCATCGCTCCAATATAGGTTTTACGATGTCCCCTAATTTCAGCCTCATCTCGCAATCCACCTAAAGCCATTCGAACATATTTTCGACCTAATGCCTTCGCAATCGATTTCCCTAAAGACGTTTTTCCAACACCAGGAGGCCCATAAAGGCATAAAATAGGAGCTTTCATATCCCCTTTCATCCTCAATACAGCTAAATATTCTAAGATTCTTTCCTTCACCTTTTCCAAACCAAAATGATCTGAATCCAATACTTTTTTAGCTTTAATCAAATCAAAATTATCCTTTGTGTATTCCGCCCAGGGTAAGTCGGTAAGGAGTTCTACAAAATTCATCAACATCGGGTATTCTGGTGACATCGAATTCGTTCGCTGTAACTTCGATAACTCTTTGTTAAAAAAGTCATTTACCTCTTTTGACCATTTTTTCTTCGCTCCCTTAGCTCTCAATCCATCGAGTTCCTGTTCAGGACTTTCAACACCCAGCTCCTCTTGCAATACTTTAATTTGCTGCCGGATGTAATAATCCCTTTGCTGTTGATCAATATCACTGGACGCCTTGCTTTGTATTTCCCTTTTAAGCTCAAGATGTTGAATGTCCTTCAACATAAATTCCAACAAATGTGTGGCTTGTTCTATTCCATCAAGTGTTTCTAATAAGCCTTGTTTCTCCTTTAAATCCGCATTAATGTTGGAAGATAAAAAGTGAATTAAAAAAGCCGATGACTCGATATTATCTAAAGCAATTTGTGCTTCCCTTGGAATCTCAGGATTAAGATTTAATATTTTTAAAGCCGATTCCTTCAATGTTGAAATCAAGGCCTTATTTTCTTTATTTAATTTTTTGGGGAAAGTATCCTCAATGTAATTAACCTTTGCAATTAAATTAGGTTCTGTTTTAACAAATTCCTTTACCTCAAAACGCTTTCTGCCTTGAACGATAATGGTTGTATTTCCTCCTGGGAGAACAAACATTTTAATAATGTGCCCAACCGTTCCAATTTTATATAAATCATCTACTTTGGGCTCTTCTTTTGAGTTACTGGCTTGCACCAAAACACCAAGGGTCCGATCTCCTTTATATGCCTTTTTGACAAGCCTGACAGATTTTTGTCGGCTCACCGTAATCGGTATAACCATTCCTGGAAATAACACGATGTTGCGAATGGGCAAGATGGGCAATTCATCTGACAAAACTCCCATTTTATCATCACTTCCAATCCCCTCCCCGTTGATGGGAATCAATTCTATATTTTCGAAATCAGAAATATCTGAAACGCTCAAATGCTTAAAAACATCATTTGGATTATTCATACGATCAATTTAAATACCTTACTCTCCTGTCTATATTGGATGGAGATCGCTTATTATCAACTATTATGCCATAAGACAACATGGCAGTAAAACTATTCTAATAAAATAACACAAGTGTCTTTTTTAAACAAAAAAGACTTCTTTTTATCTAGTCTGGCTAGATGAAGTAAATTGGTTTGATCAGGAAATACGTCGACTAATAAACTATTGTGAAAATATACCCCGGTCAATTGCTGCTGAGTCGGGATTTCTAAATAGACCCAAATTACATCCTTCTGAGGCTCAAATCCAATGTATCGATAGGGTGTTTGTAATTTCAAATTTACTTGAAAACCCACATGAGTTTGGATGTATTTTGCTAATAATTCGTCCGCATCTACATGGGCCTGAAACTGAAACTTTTTTCCTTGAAATGCAGACAAACCCGCTTCCAAATCATCCTGAAATAAACGAATGCTCACTTCCCAAAGTTGTTCTTTTTCATTAAAAACAATCTCCGTTACGCTGGTATGAAAAGGATGATTCTTCGACGCAAAAATGGGATTGCTCGCCAATAAAAAAATTAAAAAAAAGAGTTTTTTCAAGGATTAAAACAGCGCTTTAAAAATATCGTTCCCAAATGTATAAGCCATTAAAGCCAACAAAATGATCATGCCAACTTGCTGGGCTCTTTCCAATACCTTATCTGATGCCGGCTTTCCTGTAATCATTTCGTAAATCAAAAACACAGCATGTCCGCCATCTAAAGCAGGAATTGGTAAAATATTCATGAATGCCAAGGCCATCGAAAGCAGGCCTGTCAACATCCAAAACCTTGTCCAGTCCCAAACCCCTCCAAACATTTGAGCAATGCCGATAGGCCCACTCAGTGCTTTTGATGCAGAAACATCACCCGAAGCTATTTTTTTAAATCCTCTTACGTTATCCGTGATTACAGAAAAGGCTCTTGAAGTTCCTATTCCGGTTGCCTCTAAAATGCCATAATCCTGGTGAGATACTTTAATTAACAAATCTGGGAAAAAACCGATTTGACCACTTTGAGTTACGGTCATCTGGAGCGTATCTGCTATTCCGTTTCTTAAAATTCCCAAGCGAATAGGATTTCCAGCCTCTATTTTAAGCGCTTCTTTAACTTCATGGTAGTAAGTAATCGATTTGCTATTGATCGACGTGATATAATCGCCCGATTTTAAACCCGCAGATAATGCAGGCAACATCTCCTCTGATTTTTTACCTAATAATTTATCAAAAGCGGATGGCGGATTTGGACTGGTCACTTCGGCTACTTTAAATTTTGCCATAGGTTCAATAAAACCAGCTTTTTTATCACTTAATTTTTCAATGAAATTTGATGGGATTTTAATTTCTAACGTTTGATCCCCTCTTTGTACCGTATAGGAAGAATTATCGCCCAACAATACATCTGAAGATCTTAAATCTGTCAAAGATTGATAATCCGCTCCATTCACTTTTATGATTCTATCACCCGTTTTTAAACCAATTTGTTGGGCCAATTCCAAGGCAACAATTCCATTTTTATTTAGTTCCGCTTTTGAAATAAAGTTGTTTCCATTCGAATAAGTAAGACAAACAAAAATGACAATACCTGTAATGATATTCACAATAACCCCTCCCAACATAACGATAAGGCGCTGATAAGCAGGCTTGGCTCTAAATTCCCATGGCTCAGGTTCCTTGGCTAAAGTTGCCGCATCTTGAGTTTCGTCAATCATACCAGCAATAGAAACGTAGCCTCCTAGAGGGAACCAACCTAACCCATATTCGGTATCGCCAATTTTTTTCTTGAAAAGAGCAAAATTTAATAGAGAAGGAATTGGGAATAAAAAATCAAAAAATAAATAAAATTTTTCTACCCGCATTTTAAACCATTTGGCAGTAATATAATGACCAAACTCATGCAATGTTACTAATATCGACAGTCCTAAAATCAACTGCCCTGCCATGATCAAACCTTCCATATTATTTCTTATTGTTTATTTCTACCCAATTTTGGGCCATTTTTCTTGTTAATAAATCTGTTTCAATATAATCTTCTAATGTAGGATGTACTAAAAAAGTTCCATGCTCCATGCAATGTTCTAATAAATCCGACATTTGCAAAAATCCGATTTCTTCTTTTAAAAATGCGCCAACAGCTATTTCGTTAGCCGCATTTAATATGCAGGCCATATTACCCCCCTGATCTAACGCTTTAAAAGCAAATCCTAAGTTTCGAAAAGTTTCCACATCTGCCTGTTCAAAAGTCAAGGAGCTATAGTCGCGAAAATCGAATCTTGGAAAATCCGATTTGATTCGATTGGGATATCCTAAAGCAAACTGAATAGGCAATTTCATATCTGGTAAACCAAGTTGGGCCTTAATCGATCCATCTTCAAATTGAACCAACGAGTGAACAATTGATTGAGGATGAACAACGACTTCTATTTGAGATGCCTCCACGTCAAAAAGCCAAGCGGCTTCTATGACTTCTAAGCCTTTATTCATTAAACTGGCTGAATCTATGGTGATTTTAGCCCCCATGGTCCAATTAGGGTGCTTTAGTGCCTGCGCCCGAGTAACGTTCGATAGCTGGTTTTTCGTGAATCCTCTAAATGGCCCTCCTGAAGCAGTCAAAATTATTTTTTCAATAGGATTATGAGACTCCCCCATCAAGCATTGAAAAATGGCAGAATGTTCTGAGTCAACGGGTAAAATGGGAACTCCCATTTTTTTCGCAAGAGGCATAATGAGGCCGCCAGCCACAACCAAAGTTTCCTTATTAGCCAAGGCTATGGGTTTACCAGCTTGTATCGCTTTTACAGTAGGCAATAAACCCGCATAACCGACCAACGCCGTTAAAACAATATCCACAGAATTCAATGTAACGACCTCCTCTAAACTTTTTGCTCCTGCATGTACATTGATATTTAAACCAGATAACGCATTTTTTACCCATTCATATTTTGACTCATCACCAATGACAACATGAGAAGGTTTATATTGAATGGCTTGTGATATAAGTAAATCTGCCTGATTCATAGCAGTCAATACCTCCACCTTAAAAATAGAAGGATGCTGGTCAATGACCTCTAAAGCTTGAGTTCCAATCGATCCTGTAGATCCCAAAATGGCGATTCTTTTTACCATATCATCGCCTTAATTTGTTCTATAAATGTTATCCATACCTTCGGATAGGTAAGCGAGACAAACAAAATTCCAAATAATCCCCCGTATAAATGTGCGGAATGATTGACATAATCTTTTCCCCTTCGATCCATTTCAATAGAATACCAAGTAAATAAACCCGCATAGATAATTCCCGGAATACCTAATAGTCCAAACAAGTAAATTTTTTCCGTGGGGAAAAACATGATCCCGGCAAAAATTACTGCAGATACAGCTCCAGAGGCTCCTAATGAATTGAAATATGCATTATTTTTTTGTTTGAAATAGGTAGGCAAATCAGCCACTAATATTCCTAAGAGGTAAAACAAAACAAACATTTCAGTCCCCATGCCGGGAAAAATAACTGAAAATATATATTCCAATTGGGTTCCAAAAAAATAAAATGAAAACAAATTGAAAAACAAATGGGTAAAATCTGCGTGAATAAATCCGGACGAGATGAAACGCCAATATTGTTTTTTACGATCAATTAAATACGGATTCATGGTCATTATTTCCATCCAATCAGGCTTTTGCCAAGCAGCTAATGAAACCAAAACGGTCACAGCCATAATCATTAAACTTACTGAAATCGTATCCCCCATAAAAGAAAAAGCTTCTTGACGAAGCCATTTAATCGCTATAAAATTACATTAAACTTCCCTATCCACCAACCCGTTCATGAATTTCAATAGACCAGCCTTTTTTTCATCCACAATATTTAAGGCAGACATCTGCACAAATGCCTCATCAAAATACTTTTGAACCAATGCTTCTGTTTCCTCTTTAACACCAAGACTGGTATAAATTGCCGTCACAGACTTTACCTTTAAGTCGGGATTCGGGTTAGCCATGGATAACCATTTTGATAATTCTATTTTGTTTTCTCCATCTGCCAATTCCAATGCCCTAATTAATAAATATGTCTTTTTATTAGCTAAAATATCCCCGCCAGGTTGCTTTCCAAATTTTTCAGGATCCCCGTAGACATCTAATAAGTCGTCCTTCAACTGAAACCCAAGCCCGATCAATTCACCAATTTTATACAATTGATCAGAAACCTGATTAAGTTGCTGAGCTAAAATAGCTCCCAATTCCATCGAAAGGCCTATCAAAACAGAAGTCTTCAATCGAATCATTTCAATGTACTCCTCTACCGAAACAAGGGAACGCGATTCAAAATTCATGTCCATTTGTTGGCCCTCACAAACCTCCGCTGCCGTTTTGTTAAATCTCTCCAAAGCAAATTGGAACTCAGACAAACTCAAGTCCTTAATTTTATTCAAGTATTGATACGCATTTACAAGCATGACATCCCCAGATAGAATCGCGATATTATCATTCCACTTTTCATGAACTGTTTGCTTGCCTCTACGGAGCGGCGCCTTATCCATAATGTCATCATGCATCAAGGTGAAATTGTGGAAAATTTCAAGACTCAAGGAAGGTGAAATGGCTTTTTGCCATTGATCCTTAAACAAGGAATAAGTTAACAAACAAAGCACAGGGCGAATTCTTTTCCCTCCCAAACTCATTAAATATTGAATAGGTTCATACAATTCTATGGGGTTTTTCCCCATGTCTTGTTGTCCAATTTCAGCCTCAAGGGCATTTAAAAATTCTTTTGCCATAATTATCTATCTACTTCTCCCATCACCAAATCCATAGATCCAATGATCGCAACTAAATCTGCTAAATATGCTCCTTTTGCCAACAAAGGAATGACAGAAAGGTGGTGAAACGAACAAGCCCGCACTTTCATTCGCTGAGGAATATCCGATTTACCATCTGTCCGAATGAAAAAGCCCAATTCTCCTTTTGGGTTTTCAGCTCTAACATAAACATCCATCGCGGAAGGTCGTATTTTTTTGGGTACAAATTCTTGCGGATTAAAGTCTTTGGTTCGTTTATATTCACCCATCAACTTATCCAAACATTGATCCACAATCTTAAGGGATTCTAAACATTCCTGTATGCGAACATGATTTCGATCCCAGCAATCCCCTGTTTGGCCCATTTGTCCAGATCCTGTAGGAATATCAAAATCAATCTCCGGATAAATCGAATAAGCATCCACTTTCCGTAAATCATAAGCCAAACCAGAACCTCTTAAAACAGGGCCCGTACAACCATAATTGATCGCGATATCTAAAGGCAATACCCCCACATTTGCCGTTCTTTTAATGAAAATCGTATTTTCCTCGACCAATTTGATCACCTCAGAAATAGTATTTTTAACAACAGGGATGAATTCTTTTATCTTTTCTTCAAAACCAATGGGTAAATCATAAAACAATCCTCCAACCCAAACATAATTATAGAGCATTCGAGCGCCAGACAACCATTCCAATAAGCGCTGAATATGCTCTCGATCGCGCATCAACCATAAAAAAGGGGTATAAGCTCCTATATCTAACCCATAGGTACCAACGGCCACAAAATGTGATGCAATGCGATTAAGTTCTGCGACTAAAATACGAATGTATTCGACTCTTTTGGGCATTTTTCCCGTTAAATCCATCATCTTTTCCACTGCCATTACATACGCATGTTCAGAATTCATGGAAGCCATGTAATCTAGGCGATCAACATAGGGTATAATTTGATTGAAAGGCAGAGATTCCGCATGTTTTTCAAAACACCTATGTAAATACCCCAGATGTGGTATCACATCTTTCACCCATTCGCCATCGGAAATAACTTCCAACCTAAGCACACCGTGTGTAGATGGATGCTGAGGGCCCAAAGAAATGAGCATTTCTTCCGATTTCAAATCATCTTCTGTATACCGATTAGGATCAGATAAATTGAAGTTTTCCGGATGAAACTGATATTGAGTGGAATTCATTAAACAAAAATGCGGAAAGAATTGCTTAAAAAAAACTCGTTTTCATCTTTTTAATACAAATATCAAGTTGTTGAATATTTTTTGATATATATTTTACCAAAAGAGTTTGTTGAAAAAAATAATTCTTCTACCTTTGCATTCCGTTTCGAGAGGAGACGTAAAAATGATTTACAAATTATGGCAAAGAAAGGAAATCGCATTCAAGTAATTTTGGAATGCACTGAGCACAAAGAGTCTGGCGTACCAGGAATGTCTCGTTACATTACAACTAAGAATCGTAAAAACACGACGGCGCGTATTGAATTGAAAAAATACAATCCGGTATTGAAGAAAGTTACTTTACATAAAGAAATTAAATAGATTTAATATTCAGGAATTATGGCTAAGAAGGTAGTTGCAACACTAAAGAAAGAAGGAGGCGTTAAGTACGCTAAAATCATAAAGGCGGTTAAAAATCCAACCACAGGAGCGTATACATTCAGAGAAGAAATTGTTCTTCAGGATGAAGTAAATGCTGCGTTGAAAAACTAGTTTTTCAATTTATTGGATTTATTAATTAGGCTACATGAAAGTCCCTTTTTTCGAAGGGACTTTTTTATTTTTCATTGATTTTTAATTTCTACAGATACTCATGGGACTATTCGATTTTTTAAAAAAGAAGCCCGCTATTCAAGAGCAAGAGGAAATCATTGCATTGGACAAGGGACTAGAAAAGACAAAAACGGGTTTAATCACCAAGATGAGTCGTGCGGTTCTAGGAAAATCCAAAGTCGATGAAGAGGTATTGGATGAGTTAGAGGAAGTATTGCTTTCCTCAGATGTGGGAGTAGCGACCACGTTAAAAATCATTGAACGAATTGAGCGGAGAATTGAGCGGGATCGTTTCGTATCTACAGAAGAATTGGACCAAGTACTTCGAGAGGAAGTGGCCAGTTTATTAGAAGAAAATCAATCGACAGATTTAGAAAATGCATTTGCTGAACCTAAGCAAAAACCTTATGTGATTTTGGTGGTGGGGGTAAATGGCGTTGGAAAAACCACGACCATTGGGAAATTAGCTTCTCAATTTCACCAAAATGGGTTAAAAGTAGTTTTGGGGGCAGCCGATACCTTTAGGGCCGCAGCAGTAGACCAATTGAAATTATGGGGTGAGCGAGTAGGAATACCGGTCATTGATCATGGCATGAATACGGATCCGGCAGCAGTAGCATTTGATACGGTAAAACAGGCTGTTGAAATGAACGCGGACATTGTGATTATTGACACCGCTGGTCGTCTACATACGAAAGTCAATTTAATGACAGAGTTAGGTAAAATCAAACGCGTTATTCAAAAATTCATCCCCGAGGCTCCACATGAAGTTATGCTCGTTTTAGATGGGTCAACAGGCCAAAATGCATTTATTCAGGCACAAGAATTTACAAAGGTGACCGAAGTAACTTCCTTAGCTATTACCAAATTAGACGGAACGGCAAAGGGCGGAGTGGTCATAGGCATCTCAGACCAATTCAAAATTCCGGTTAAATACATTGGCGTAGGGGAAAAAATATCAGATCTACAAGTGTTTAACAAAACGGCTTTTGTTGAGTCTATTTTCGCCAAAAAATAATTACTTATTTTGTTCCTTGGCCCAAGTATCCTTTAAAGTAACAGTTCGGTTGAATACAAGTTTTTCGGAGCTCGCATCTGGATCTAAGCAATAATACCCTTTTCTAATAAATTGGACCGCTTTGTTTACCGTGGCCGAACGCAAGCTTCGCTCCACATAAGCTTTTTCTGTAATCTGGATAGATTCAGGGTTAATGAATTTCATGAAATCATCGCCAAGCTCAGAGACATCTTCTACAATAAGTAATCGATCAAAAGATCTGATTTCCGCTTCGACGGCATGTGGAATTGAAACCCAATGGATCGTTCCTTTCACGTGAATTTCTGATGTGTCTGAACCTGATTTACTGTTTGGGAAATGCGTTGCATAAATGGTTTGAACGCTTCCGTCTTCATTCAAGTCAAAAGATTCACATTTAATGATGTAAGCACCTTTTAATCGGACCATCAAATCGGGACCTAATCGGAAAAATTTCTTCGGTGGATCCAACATGAAATCATCTCTTTCAATATATAGATCTTTGGAGAAGGGCACTGAACGAGAACCTGATTCAGGATCTTCAGGATTATTTTCAATCGCTAATTCCTCCACTTGACCCTCCGGATAATTCGTGATTACCAGCTTTACAGGGTCTAAAACGGCCATTACTCGGTCCGCCGATTTATTCAAATCTTCTCGGATACAAAATTCCAATAAACTTAAATCGATCAAATTATCTCGTTTGGCCACTCCAATTCGATCGCAAAAATTACGAATGGAAGCTGACGTGTAACCGCGTCTTCTAAGGCCGGAAATAGTTGGCATGCGGGGATCATCCCAGCCATTGACAATTTTCTCATTGACCAACTGCAACAATTTACGTTTGCTCATCACCGTATGTGATAAGTTTAGTCGGGCAAATTCATATTGATGCGTCGGAAAAATGGTTAATTTATCGATGAACCAATCATATAGAGGTCTATGCACATCGAATTCCAAGGTGCAAATGGAATGGGTAATCCCTTCAATGGAGTCACTTTGACCGTGTGCAAAATCGTACATAGGATAAATGCACCAGGTATTTCCTGTTCGATGATGTGCTACATGTCGAATGCGGTACATTAATGGATCCCGCATGTGCATGTTGGCATGCGCCATATCGATTTTAGCCCTTAAAACTTTAGCCCCGTCCGCATGAATGCCATCACGCATTTCTTTAAATAAGGTTAAATTTTCATCAACAGATCTATTTCTGTAGGGGCTTTCTGTTCCAGCGCTTGTAGGGGTTCCTTTTTGGGCAGCTATTTGTTCAGCAGTAGAATCGTCTACATATGCCAAAGATTTTTTGATCAGATCAACGGCGAATTGATATAATTGCTCAAAATAATTAGAGGCATAAAGTTCATTTTCCCAGGTGAAACCAAGCCAACTAACATCCTTTTTG